>NZ_KI632512.1:1067249-1184749 GCF_000504305.1 Nitratidesulfovibrio termitidis HI1 | reverse complement strand
GTGGGTGGGGTGAATAACCCAAGGCGCTCGAGAGAACTCTGGCCAAGGAACTCGGCAAAATAACCCCGTAACTTCGGAAGAAGGGGTGCTCTTATGGGTGAAGGATTTACTCTCTAAGCCCACGAGAGCCGCAGAGAAATGAGGGTGGCGACTGTTTACTAAAAACATAGGTCTCTGCTAAGTCGCAAGACGACGTATAGGGACTGACGCCTGCCCGGTGCCGGAAGGTTAAGAGGAGAGGTCAGCGCAAGCGAAGCTTTGAATCGAAGCCCCGGTAAACGGCGGCCGTAACTATAACGGTCCTAAGGTAGCGAAATTCCTTGTCGGGTAAGTTCCGACCTGCACGAATGGCGTAACGATCTCCCTACTGTCTCGGCCAGAGACTCGGTGAAATTGAAGTCGCGGTGAAAATGCCGTGTACCCGCAGAAAGACGGAAAGACCCTGTGCACCTTTACTATAGCTTGACATTGGGTTTTGGGCTTGCATGTGTAGGATAGGTGGGAGGCTGTGAACCCTGTACGCCAGTATGGGGGGAGCCAACCTTGAAATACCACCCTTGCAAGTCTAAGGCTCTAATCCATACCCGTTACCCGGGATGGAGACAGTGTCTGGTGGGTAGTTTGACTGGGGCGGTCGCCTCCCAAACAATAACGGAGGCACGCAAAGGTTCCCTCAGCCTGATCGGAAACCAGGCGTCGAGTGCAAACGCATAAGGGAGCTTGACTGCAAGACAGACATGTCGAGCAGGGACGAAAGTCGGCGTTAGTGATCCGGTGGTTCCGCATGGAAGGGCCATCGCTCATTGGATAAAAGGTACGCCGGGGATAACAGGCTGATCGCGCCCAAGAGTTCATATCGACGGCGCGGTTTGGCACCTCGATGTCGGCTCATCACATCCTGGGGCTGAAGCAGGTCCCAAGGGTACGGCTGTTCGCCGTTTAAAGTGGTACGCGAGCTGGGTTTAAAACGTCGTGAGACAGTTTGGTCCCTATCTTCTGTGGGCGTAGGAGACTTGAGAGGGCCTGTCCCTAGTACGAGAGGACCGGGATGGACGCACCCCTGGTGGTCCTGTTGTCACGCCAGTGGCACAGCAGGGTAGCTATGTGCGGAAGGGATAACCGCTGAAAGCATCTAAGCGGGAAGCCTGCCTCAAGATAAGGTCTCCCTCTCTTCGGAGCTGAAGGGCCCGGGTAGACAACCCGGTTGATAGGCTGGAGGTATACATGCGGTGACGCATTCAGCTGACCAGTACTAATAGCCCGTGCGCCTTGTTTTCTTCTCTACACTTCCTTTCCACCCTGTTTGATTACATCTTTCGGTCCCGGCCGATGTGGCGGCGCTCAATAGCCAGCCTTGCCGGACGGTGACCAGAAATTTGTGCTGGTGTCCATGGAGGAGGGGGTACACCCGATCCCATTCCGAACTCGGAAGTTAAGCCCTCCATCGCCGATGATACTGCGTACTCTTGCGTGGGAAAGTAGGCCGATGCCAGCACTTATTTATCAGGGACGCAACCGCATCCCGACCCTTCACGCGAAAGGCCCCGGTGAACATTCACCGGGGCCTTCGTGCGTCTGGGGACCAGAACACCGAGGGGATGCGGAAAGGGCGTGGTGGCGCCTGAGGCAGGGTGGCTGGCGACAGGTGACTTGAGACTGGGGGGCACGGGAACAGCGCAGGTGGCGATGCGGATTTGGCCATGCGAAATTCGTGCGTAATGTTCATGCCGACATTGCGCACAGGCATTACGCAGGGGGCTGGTATGTGAAGTAAACCGGCGTGCAGTGGTGTGCAATACGGTGCGGGGCGGGTGAACACTGTCGAAAGGTAGGGATAACACTCATTGTCAGAGCGGGTTCTTGGACTTAGCTTGTCCGGAACTGAGATGATTGTGCGCACGAATCTTGGCCGCCGCTGGGCGGCTCTTCATTTCACCCTTTTGTCGGTTGCCTTGGGGGGAACATGTTCCGCAAGTTTACCATCGCCAAACGTATCTATGCCCTGTTTGCCATCATGACCCTGTTTCTGGCCGGGATGGCCGTGGGGCTGTACTGGGTGGCGGATCACATCGCGGGGGCTGGCATAGTTACCGCCAAGGAGTCGATGCTTTCAGCCGAGAAGAATCGCATTCAGGCTCTTACGCATTCGTTGGCCGTGTCCCTTGGTGATCTTTCCACAGGCCTTGGCGAAGAAGAGCAGCGGCAGATCATTGCCAAGGGGATCGAACGAGTACGGTTTGATGCGGACCAGTCCGGGTACTTTTATGTGTACAAGGGTACGGTGAACGCCGCCCACCCCGTGCAGAAACAACTGGTGGGCAAGGATCTTGGCGACACCAAGGACCGCGAGGGCAAGTATTACGTGCGTGAACTGTCCCGCGTGGCGTCTGCCGGCGGGGGCTTCGTGACCTTCGTGTTCCCAAAGCCGGGCATGGGCGACCAGCCCAAGCTGGGCTATGCTGAAAGCATACCCGGTACCCCCTTCTGGGTGGGCACGGGCATTTACCTCGACAATATCCAGGCTGCCGAGGCGCAGGTAGCCAGTTCCATGGATCAGGTGCGCACCCGCGAGGTGTTGTACACCTATGGCGTGGTGCTGGGGCTGCTGCTGTTCGTGGGGCTTCCTGTGGCCTACCTGCTGGCCCGGTCCATCGTTTTGCCGTTGCGTGAGGCCACCCGCACCGCGCAGGACATAGCGGCGGGCGACCTTGACCGGCACATCGTCGTCGAGGGCGAGGACGAGGTGTCTGCCCTGCAGTCGGCCCTGGACGTGATGGTGACCACCCTGCGTGGCAACATCGAACGCATGAGCGCCCAGCAGGACGAGGCGCGCCGCCTTGCCGAAAACGCCAACGAGGCTGCCTGCAGGGCTGACGAACAGGCGTGCGCAGCGCTTGCCTCCAAGGAAGGGATGCTGGAAGCTTCCGAGCGGCTGCAACGCATGACCGAGTATCTCGCCGTGTCGGCCCGCGAACTGGCCAGCCGTTCCACTACGCTGTCAGAAGGATCGCGTTCGCAGACCACCCGCGTGGCCGAAACCGCCACCGCCATGGAGCAGATGAATGCTTCGGTCATGGACGTGGCCCGCAGTGCCGCCGATGCCGCCCGCGAGACGGAAGCCTCGCGAGAACGTGCGCGTCAGGGGGCAGAGGCCGTCAGCGCCACCATGGACGCCATGAGCGAGTTGCGTCAGCTTGCCGAGACCCTGCACGAGAACATGCGCAAACTGGGTGGGCAGTCCGAGGCCATCGGCACGGTCATGAGCGTCATCAACGACATTGCCGACCAGACCAACCTGCTGGCGCTGAATGCTGCCATCGAGGCGGCCCGTGCCGGTGACGCCGGGCGTGGCTTTGCCGTAGTGGCCGACGAAGTGCGCAAGCTGGCCGAAAAGACCATGAACGCCACCCGCGAGGTGGGCGAAACCATCAAGGGCATCCAGTCGCTGACCGAGGCCAACGCCCGCAGCATGGACGATTCGTTGCGGGCCATGGAACTGGCGGAGCGTCGTTCCGCCGATTCCGGCGAGGTGCTGCGCGGCATCCTGGACATGGCCGTGCGTGTTACCGGCCAGGTGCAGGCCATTGCCGCCGCCGCCGAGCAGCAGTCCGCCGCTTCGGAGCAGATTACCCGCAGCCTCGCGCAGGTGGACGAGATTGCCCGCGACAATGGTCGCCTTGTCACCGAAGAGGACAAGGAAATCCGCGACCTCGGGCAGATGGCCGAAGACCTGCGCGGCCTGGTGACGGAATTGCAGCGCAAGGCCGGATAGCCTGGCTGGCACACGCAGTCCGGCCTTTCCCACACCCGAGTACACGCAAGACAGCCCCGGCAGCATGCGACTGCCGGGGCTGTCATTGTTTCATTTCAGTCAGGTGAAGTCAGAAGCAACGCGGCCTGCGCTGCCTGTAGCCGCCTGTAGCCGCCTGTAGCCTACATGGCGTCACTGGCGTCCAGCTGGTTGATCTGGTCTTCCACGGCCTGTTCCAGTTCGCGGGGCAGACCCATGATGTCCACGTTCAGGAAGCCGCGCACGATGGTGGAGGTTGCTTCGTCCTCGTCCAGGCCGCGCGCCATGAGGTATTCGATCTCTTCCTGCGCGATCTTGCCCACGGCCGCCTCGTGGGACAACTCCACGCCGTCCACGGTGCCTTCAAGCTCCGGAATGGCGTGGATGATGCCGTTGCCCAGGATCAGGCCCTTGCACTCCAGGTGGCCGCGTGCGGGCACCTGATAGGCCCCGATGTGGCCCCGGTTGATGATGGTGCCGCCGGTGGTCATGGTGCGGGCGATGATTTCGCCGCGCGTGTCGGGCGCGTTGAGCAGGATGCGGTTGCCCGTATCCACGTACGAGCCTTCCGGCGCCACGATGACCGAGTTGAACCGCGCCACCGACCCGCGCCCGGCAAGGGTGAGGGTGGGGTACATCTGCAGGTCCTTCACCGGCTTCAGCAGCACGTAGTTGTTCACCAGCACCGCGTCTTCCTCGAGCAGACCGGCGGAACGCGGGCGCACCGCCGTGTCTTCGCCCCAGTTGTGGATCATGGTGAAGGTGAGCTTGCCGCCCTTGTGCACGAAGAATTCGGAGATGCCCAGGTGCGCCGCCTCACGCGTGCCGTGGGCCGTGGCGCAGCCGGTGATGATGTGCATCTCGGCGCCTTCTTCCACGATGACCACGTTATGCACGTTCTGGCCCACGCCATTGCCCTTGATGAACAGGCACGACTGCACGGGCGCTTCGATCTTGGCCCCCTTGCGGGCGCGGATGAAGTAGCCGCCGTGCAGGTGTTCTGCCGCCGCGCGGGTGTATTCGTCGCGGTTGGGGTCCACCATCTTCCAGAAGTACTGCGGCAGGCCGTCATAGGTCTTGAGGGCCTGCTTGATGTCCATCAGTTCCAGACCTTCCTGGGAGGACTGGCAATGCACGCCGCTGTGGTTCATGTGCATGAACGAGCCGCTGCGTTCCTTGGCATTCACGTCAATGCCCGCGTACAGCAGCCGCTTGCGGTCGAATTCGTCCAGCGTGGAAAGGTCGGTGATGCTGTCTGCCTGCGCCCCTTCGAAGCTGTAGCGGGTAAGGTCCACGTTCTTGAAAGCCATGGCTACAGCGCCTCCTTGATCTGGCCGAGCGATGCGTCGCTGTCTAGGCAGCGCAGGCATTCCTGGTAGCCGTACTTGCTGACGTGGTCGAGGATGTCACGGGGCCGCGCCTCGCAGCACAGGTGCCCGTCGTACATCACCTGGCCCCGGTCGGCGTTGACGTATTCGAGAATGTAGCCGGTGTGGGTGATGATCAGGCCGGAAGTCTTGCAGCGGGCCTTGTGCTGCTTCATGGAGCAGGACGCCGGGGGCATGCCGTCCAGCAACTGGCGGGCGGTCTGGCCGATGAGGGCCATGTTTTCGAGGTCCACGCCCGATTCCGGCTCGTCGAACAGCACGAGGTCGGGGCTTTGGGCCATGAGCTGCAACAGTTCCGAACGCTTGATTTCGCCGCCGGAGAATCCGGCGTTGACGTCGCGCTCCAGGAACCGGTCGAAGTTCACCTTGCGGGCCAGGTCTTCCACGTCGATTTCGCGACCGCGCGCGCACATGTTCACCAGCAGGCCGGTCTTCAGGCCGTGGATGGTGGGCGGGCGCTGGAACGACATGCCGATGCCGAGGCGGGCGCGCTCGTACATGGGGGCATGGGTGATGTCCTGCCCCTTGAACAGGATCTGGCCCTGGGTGACGGTATAATTGGCGAAGCCCATGAGGGTCATGAGCAGGGTGGTCTTGCCGGAGCCGTTGGGACCGAACAGGATGAAGGTCTCTCCGGCTTCTATCTTGAGATCGATGCCTTTCAGAACCTCTACGTCGCCGATGCAGACGTGCAGGTCGCGTATTTCGAGCATGATGGACCCCTTGCGATGTTTTGCGCGGTGCGCGG
The DNA here is from genome assembly GCF_000504305.1 of Nitratidesulfovibrio termitidis HI1. Lineage (NCBI taxonomy): Bacteria > Pseudomonadati > Thermodesulfobacteriota > Desulfovibrionia > Desulfovibrionales > Desulfovibrionaceae > Nitratidesulfovibrio > Nitratidesulfovibrio termitidis. The sequence goes on along the minus strand of NZ_KI632512.1, from coordinate 1,178,823 downwards.
CCCGGCGCGTGCCCGGGCCTTTTCCGTACGCGACGGCGACGGGATGGCATGCGGGACGAAAACGGCGCGAACCGCCGCGCGGCAGCCCGAAACTTATGCGGCATACCCCCCGGTAAGTCAATGCGAGGAACCCTGCGGAAAACGTAAGGAAGCACTCGCATCAGGGCGGGAAGGCGAGGTGGGCGACCCAACGCCGTCGTGTGGTATGGTGATCAGGCGGAGGAATGCGGGCCTTGCAGGAGGGCCGGATACGGACAGGGCAGGAGGTGGGGCAGAATGTGGGTGACAGGGCCGTGCGCAGTTGCCGCTAGGCCTCGGGGTCGTGCGGGGCGTGCGGCGCGCGGATGACGCCCCGGCCCCGGCCTTCCGGAAAGCGGCAGTAATAGCAGCGGCCCTTCTGGCGGAACAGCGGCAACAGCACGAACCCGGCCACGAAGCCGCCCAGGTGCGCCCACCAGGCGATGCCCGCGCCGTCGCTGCCCAGTGTGGTCAGCCCCGAGAGTAGTTGCGTGACGAACCAGATGCCCAGATAGACCACGGCGGGCAGGTCGAAGATTAGCGGGATGAACAGCAGCGGCACCAGCGTGGTGACCCGCGCGTGCGGATACAGCAGGAAGTACGCCCCCAGCACTCCGGCGATGGCCCCGGACGCCCCCACCACCGGCACCGTGGACGAGGCGGAAAAGACCATGTGCGTCAGCAGCGCCGCCAACCCGCACGTCAGGTAGAAGGCCATGAAGCGCAGCGGCCCCATGACGTCCTCTATGTTGTCGCCGAAAATCCACAGCGTCCACATGTTCACCAGAAAGTGGCCCCAACCGCCGTGCAGGAACATGTGCGCGACAAAGGCAATGTAGCCCCCCGGCGGGTACCCGGAGGTCAGGGCCCAGTCCGGGTGGGCGAAGCGGGCGGGCACCACGCCCATGAAATGGAACAGGCGCAGGATTTCACCGTGTGGCAGCGTCTGCTGCCACAGGAATACGGCCAGGTTGGCGGCAAGGATGCACCACACCGCCCATGGGGTGTGCACGCGGGGAATGGTGTCGCGCAGGGGGAACATGCGCTAGCGTCTCATGCCCGCCACAGCGAGGCAAGATGGTCGGCAAGACGCGCATCGCGTGTGGCGCGCAGGCGGGCCAGTTCTGCCAGCAGGCCGCGCGCCCGACGGGCCAGGTCGTCCGGCGTGCCGGAATTGTCCACCACAAGCTGACAGGCGCGCATCTTGTCCGCCTCTGGCCATTGCCAGGCCTCCATGGCGGCGATCATGTCCTGCGGCCAGCCGCGGTGCGTCTCCAGCCTGCGGGCGCGCTCGGCAAAGGGGCAGTGCACGCCGACGAGGAGGATGTTCGGCTGCGTGCCCGCCTTCCAGCCCGCCTCCAGAAACAGCGGCACCTCGGCCACGGCCACGGGCGTGCCCGATGCTTCGGCCCGCGCGAAGAATTCGTCCATGTCGTGCCGGGCCAGGGGGTGGATCATGTCTTCCACCTCGCGGCGCAGGGTGTCGTCCGCCCGCATGGCCGCGAACAGGGCGCGCTTGTCCACCGGCCCGGCGGGGTCGGGCACGAAGCGGTCGCCGTAGCGGCCCCGCAGCAGGTGGTGTCCGCCGCCATCCGGTTCGTACAGCCGGGCCACGGCTGCGTCGGCGCTCCACACCGGCAGGCCCGTCTCGTCCAGTTGGCGTATCAGGGCCGATTTGCCACACCCCGGCGCCCCGGTCACCACCACCCGCTGCATGCGCCGCGACAGGCGCAGCGCCAGCGCGGCGAAATCCGGCGGGGGCGGGCAGGTAAAGTGCATGTCCCTGCCCGTTTCCGGGTGGCGGAAGGACAGGCGCCAGGCGTGCAGCATCTGGCGCGGGGGAAATTCCGGCTGTTCGCCCGTTGCGGACGGCGCGGTTTCCGCCGGGCCGTACACCGCGTCCTGCCACAGGGGGTGCCCCAGATGGGCCATGTGCACCCGTATCTGGTGGGTGCGCCCGGTGAAGATGCGCACCGCCACCAGGGCGAAACGCCCGTCCGGATCGGCCAGCAGCACCCGCCATGCCGAGCGGGCGGGCTTGCCGCCCCGGTTTTCCGGCACCACGGCCATCTTCACCTTGTGCAGCGGGTGGCGGCCAATGGGGGCGTCCAGTTCACCCTGTGTCTTGGGCACGCCGTGCACCAGGGCCAGGTATTCCTTGTGCACTTCGCGCTCGGCGAAGGCGCGCGACAGCTCCAGCCGCACCGCCTCGGTCAGGGCCACCAGCAGAAGGCCGCTGGTGTCCTTGTCGATGCGGTGCACGATGCCGGGGCGAAAGCCCTCTTGCGCGGCCAGTTCGGGAAAGTGGCGCACCAGCCGGTGCACCAGCGTGCCTTCCGGGCAGCTGGGGCAGGGGTGCACGGTGAGTCCGGCGGGCTTGTCCAGCACGGCGATGGCGGCATCGCGGTACAGCACGACCAGTTCGCCGTCTTCGGGCGTGACCCTGGCGGCGGGCACGACCAGGGCAAGGGTAACCGTCTGGCCCGGCTCCACGCGGGTGTTGGGCACGGTGCACGCACGGCCCTGCACCGTGGCCGCGCCGTCGCGGATGGCCCGCTTGACCTTTTCGCGCGAGACGGCATCGCCGTGGCCGTCCTTTTCGCGCAGTTCGGCCATGACGTCGCCCAGGAAGCGGTCCAGCCGCTGCCCGGCGTGTTCGGGGCCGACAGTGAAGGAGTGGGTGCGCGTTTCGGGCAAGGGGGGGGGTAAATTCGACATGTTTGGCAACGGTTGTGCTTTCGCTTGACCGACGGGGGCGTGTTTTTTACAACCTGTTCGTTTGGGGGGCAAGCGCCCCCGCACACCGAGACAGACAAGGAGACCTATCGTGGCCGTTACCGTGGTGAATCATCCGTTGGTCAAGCACAAGCTGGGCATCCTGCGCCAGCACGACGTGCCGGTAAGCGAGTTCCGGGCCATTTCCAACGAAATATGCCGCCTGCTTACCTACGAGGCCACCAAGGACCTCGAAACGGAGAAGGTCACCATACAGGGGTGGGCCGGGCCTGTCGAGGTGGACCAGATCCGCGGCAAGAAGATTACCGTGGTGCCCATCCTGCGCGCCGGGCTTGGCATGCTGGACGGCCTGCTGGACATGATTCCCGGCGCCAAGGTGAGCGTTGTGGGCATGTTCCGCAACGAGGAAACCCTGGAGCCGGTGAAATACTACGTGAAGCTGGCCAAGAACATCGAAGAGCGCATGGCCATCATCATCGACCCCATGCTGGCCACCGGCGGCACCCTGAACGCCACCATCGACCTCTTGAAGGAAGCTGGGTGCCCCCAGATCAAGGGGCTGTTCCTGGTGGCCGCGCCGGAAGGCATCAAGAAGGTCACCGACCGCCATCCCGACGTGGACATCTACGTCGCCTCGGTCGACGACCGACTCAACGAGCACGGTTACATCCTGCCCGGCCTTGGCGACGCGGGCGACAAGATATTCGGCACCAAATAGGGCGCACCACGGGGCGGGACAGCAAATGTCCCGCCCCTTTTTACGGGGGGCCTCGCCGTTCCCCGTCATACCTTGCGGCATGGCCCCGGTAACGGCGGCTACCGCACGAACCCAGGTTTTCCGCAAGGCGGCAGGGCGATTGCCCGAACCGCGCCGCGCAACGGCCCCGCGCCCGCGCGTAGCGCGCATACACACCACATCAGCTTTTTTCCGGAGAGGGCAATGGCCAGAAAGACCATCCAGGTGGAGGAAAAGGTACCGTTTCTTCAGGGTATTCCCCTGAGTTTCCAGCACCTTTTCGCAATGTTCGGGGCATCGGTTCTGGTGCCCACCCTGTTCAAGATCGACCCGGCCATCGTGCTGCTGATGAACGGCATCGGCACCCTGATCTACCTTGTGCTTTGCAAGGGCAAGGCCCCGGCGTTCCTCGGGTCCAGCTTCGCCTTTCTGTCGCCGGTGTTCGTGGTGCTGGGCGCAGACCCGGCCATGTGGGGCGCCAACTACTCCTACGCGCTGGGCGGGTTCATCGCATCCGGCTGCATCTTCATCACCGTGGCGCTGATCATCTGGAAGTTTGGCCCGGACTGGATTGGCGTGGTGCTGCCGCCCGCCACCATGGGCCCCATCGTGGCCCTGATCGGCCTTGAACTGGCCGGGGTGGCCACCGGCATGGCCGGCGTCATGCCCGACGCCAACGGCGTGTACAACTCCACCGCCATCATCATCTCCATGACCACCCTGCTCACCGTGGCCTTCGGCTCGGTGCTGTTCCGGGGCTTCATGGCCATCATCCCCGTGCTCACCGGCATTGCCGTGGGCTATGCGGTGTCCATGGCCCTTGGCGCCGTCAACTTCGCGGGCGTGGCCGCCGCCCCCGTGCTGGCCACCCCCACCGTGTACGTGCCCAAGTTCGACATCAATACCATCCTGATCATCATTCCCGCCGCGCTGGTGGTCATTTCCGAGCACATCGGCCACCTGGTGGTCACCGGCAACATCGTGAACCGCGACCTGACCCGCGACCCCGGCCTGCACCGCTCGCTCATGGGCGACGGCGTGTCCACCGTGCTGTCCGGCTTCTTCGGTTCCGTGCCCACCACCACCTACGGCGAAAACATCGGCGTCATGGCCATCACCCGCGTGTACTCGGTGTGGGTCATCGGCGGCGCCGCCATCATCTCCATCCTGCTGGCCTTCGTGGGCAAGCTGTCCGCGCTCATCCAGTCCATCCCCACTCCGGTCATGGGCGGCATCTGCATCCTGCTGTTCGGCGTCATCGCCGCATCGGGCATCCGCATGCTGGTGGAATCGCGCGTGGACTACTCCAAGCCCGCCAACCTCACCCTGACCGCCATCGTGTTCATCACCGGCATCAGCGGCGTGCCCGTGCAGGTCGGCTCGGTGCAGCTCAAGGGCATGGCCCTGGCCACCGTGGTGGGCATGATCCTGTCGCTGATCTTCCATGTGCTGGATCGTAGCGGGGTGTCGAGCAGCCAGACCGATTTGTAAGGGCATTGGGAATGATCGGGGGAAGGGAGGGGGCTTTGGCACTCTGCGGTCTCCATCCGTAAGACTCGCGTTGCGCGCTTGCCTGACGGTTGCCGCTCCATCCCGCAAACGTTTCATTTGGTCCCTTGCATCCCCGTCGCGGTAACGCGGCGGGGATGTTTTCTTGTGAATGATGAGGCGGGATGGTGCTGAATCGGAGGGTTGGCGGGCATGTTCAGAAAAATATATTGTTCAGAAAAAATGAACATGTTAATTAGATGAACAAAGGCGTGCGGCATCAAAGGAGACAGAAGTGGAATCCAAGGAAAACAGCATCATCCGGCGATGCGTCGAGCAACTAAAGGCCGTGGCCGGTGTGGACGTGACGGGACAGGTTGCGGAATTCGCGCTGGACAGGGGATTCGATCTGGCTCTTGACGTGTCTGGAAAATGTGCAACTGCTGCTCGTTACATCGTCGAAGTCAAGACGCGTTTCAACAAGATGTCGTTTGAATTGATTCGCCAGCGTTTTCTGTCCGTTGGCGGGGAAGGTGTCAGGCCTTTGCTGTTTGCGGACTTCATCTCCAGAAAGCTTGCCGAACAATGTCGGGCCGAGGGCGTGGAATTTGTCGACAGTGTCGGGAACATGTTCATAAATCTTGATTGGCTGAAGGTGTATGTTGCCGGGAATGAAAACGATGCGAAGGTAGACGCCAGAGGCTCGCTTGCAAGTGTTGCAGCAATGAAAGTAACATACGCACTGCTGGTGAAGAAGGATAGCGCCGGAGTGCCGCTGCGTGACATGGCGCGATGGGCGGGGGTGTCGCTTGGTAGCGTGGCTGCCGTGTACAAGGAATTGCGGGCGCAGGGGTTCCTGCGCGTGCGCGGTGGCCTGGAAGGGGAAACCCGCGATCTGCTTGGCATGCAGCGTCTTTTTGATCGCTGGATAGCCGGATACGAGGACAGGCTGAGGCGAAAGCTTGTCGTCGGGGTATACAGGCCGGCGGGAGGGGCGGTGGCTGAATTGCCGGAACGCCTGGCTGGGGGGGGGGGGAGGGTATCCTGATCGGCGGGGAGTTGGGGGCGACCTTGCTTGAACGCGGCAAGCTGCATGCTGGCGCCGCAACATTGCATATTCCGGACACGATCGTCGACGCACGGAAACTGGCGGTGCAACTCCGGCTGATTCCGGACAAGGGGGGGAATGTCACGTTCCTGAAGACGTTCGGTGATCTCAATGGGGGCGGAGGGGAGAAGGGATACCCGGAACTGGCCAACCCCCTGTTGTTGTATGCGGAACTGCTCCGGATCAATGACCCGCGTACAAGAGAATTCACGGAGAAATTCCACAGCGCCAGGATAAATGGGGTCTATGGAGCATGATCGAGCAAGGGGAGTACGAGGCTCTGCGCGATTTCGTGGGTGTTGCGGACGGGCGACAGGTACCGTTTGTCCTGATTGGGGCCGGGGCACGGCTGCTGCTCATCGACTGGAAGGACAAGGTGTATGACAGGCGCCGTACAGAGGATTGGGACTTTGGCGTCCAGTTGGATGACTGGAGTGCTTTTGATGGATTGCATGCGGCATTGCTGAGGTCTGGAAATTTCGCTGCCTGCAATGTTATGCACAGGGTAAAGCACCATTCGGGCGTCACGGTGGATTTTGTGCCTTTTGGCGACATTGAGAAGCCGGAAGGGGCCGTGACATGGCCGGATAGCGCGGTAATGACCGTATGTGGATTCCCGGAGGCGATGCGGCATGCGAAACGTATTGATGTGGGGCATGGCGTGCGCGTGCCCATTGTGACGGTGCCGGGCTTTGTCCTGTTGAAACTGTTCTCGTTTAGCGAACGGTGCGGCAATGAAAAGGCAAAGGACCTTCAGGATATTCACTATGCGGTCAGTTGCTACGGAACAGGTCGGGAAGACAGGATATTTGACGAGTTGAGCGACATGCTGGCGCAAGGCGCGCTGGATTTTGACCGCGCGGGCGCATACCTGCTCGGAAGGGATGTGGCGGGCATTGCCCAAGCTGGTACTTTGAGCAAGGCGCTGGGGATTCTTGGGGGGATGTGCCGAGAGGGCGTTACGCTGGACTCTCTGGTTTCACGCGGCACCATGGGCGAAGGCGAGGAAATTGCGGAAAGGGCGAATGTTTACGCGCTGTTTGCCGCCTTCAAGAATGGTATTGAAGAATGCGGCAACATTGTTGAAATGGTCGGGTAATGGAATGATCACTTTGAATGGGGGGGAGGTGTCGGCTCATGCGCCGTTGCAGCGCCATGCAAACGGCCCGCGCTTCGTAAGAAGCGCGGGCCGCGTTATTTGAATCGGGATGTCAGCGTGTGCCCTACAGCCCGCCGCGCGCGGTGATGCGCCGGGTCAGTTCCGCGAACACGCCGTCAATGTCCAGGGTGGTGGTGTCCACCGTCACGGCGTCGTCGGCGGCACGCAGCGGGGCCACGGCGCGGTTGCGGTCCATGTCGTCGCGTTCGCGGATCTGGGCGGCAATGGTGGCAAGGTCGGCGGGCTGGCCCTGCGCTTCCAGTTGCTGGCAGCGGCGTCGGGCGCGTTCCTCTGGCGTGGCGTCCAGAAAGAACTTGTGGCGCGCCGTGGGAAACACCACGGTGCCCATGTCGCGGCCTTCCACCACCAACGCGCACGAGGCCCCCAGCGCCTGCTGCGCGGCCTTCAGCCGTTCGCGCACCACCGGCAGGGTGGCGATGCGCGAGGCCAGCGCGGCCACTTCCTCGGTGCGGATTTCCTCACCTACGGGTACTCCGTTGCAGGACAGTACGGACGCGCCGCCCGCGCCGGACAGCGCGAAGCGGAAGCCCTCCAGCCGGGCGCGCAGGTCGCCTTCCGGCAGTTCGTGCGCGCCGGGGCCCAGCTTCCAGGCCAGGGTGCGGAACATGGCTCCCGTATCCAGATAGGCCACGCCCAGCGCATCGGCCAGCCGTTTGGCCAGTGTGGTCTTGCCCACGCCCGCCGGGCCGTCCAGCGTGACCACCGGAACGGTGGGGGCAGCGGCACTGCCCGCCTTGGAACAGGCGCAACACGTATCAGGCATGGGCCATGATCTCCCCGGCGGCCTTCAGGAAGGCCGCGTTCTCGTCCGGGCTGCCCACGCTGACGCGCAACAGGTCGGGCAGGCCATAGCTTTTCAGCGGGCGGATGATGATGCCGCGCCGCAGCAGTTCCTCGAACAGGTGCGCGGCACCTTTGCAGTTGGGCGCCGGGCGGAACATCACGAAGTTGGCCTTGCTGGGGTACACGTGGCAGCCCAGCGCGGTCAGCCCCGCCGTCAGCGCCGCGCGCCCCTCGCTGGTCACCCGCAGGGTTTCGGCGCGGAACACGTCGTCCGACAGCGCGGCCAGGCCTGCCTCTTCGGCCAGGATGTTCACGCTGAACGGCAGCCGCACCCGGCGCAGGTAGTCGGCCAACTGCACGGGCAGAATGCCGTAGCCAAGGCGCAGACCGGCCAGGCCGAAGCTTTTGGAAAAGGTGCGCAACACGGCCAGGTTGGGGAATTCATCTATGTGGGCCAGCAGCGAGTGGGCCGCTTCGTCGCCGCAGAAGTCCATGTAGGCCTCGTCCACCACCAGCAGGCAGCCGGGGGGCAGGGCGCGGGCCAGCCGTTCCAGGTCGGCCACGGGCGGGCAGAAGCCGGAGGGATTGTCCGGCGTGGTCACGAAGACCACGGCGGTGGCGTCGTCCACCAGCGCCATCAGGCCGTCCCAGTCGAAGGAAAAGTCCGCCGCCAGCGGGGCCTGGCGAAATTCCACGCCCGCCAGCCGGGTCTGCAATTCATAGATGCTGAAGCACGGGTTGAACGCCACCACGTTGTGCACGCCCGGCACTGCCCGCACCCGCACGATGAGGTCGATGATCTCGTCCGAGCCGTTGCCCGCCACCACGCGTTCCGCAGGCACGCCGTGATGCGCGGCAATGGCCGCCGTCAGGCGCGGGTTGCCTGACTGGGCATAGCGGAAGGCCATGTCCGCCTTGTGGCGCAGGGTGTGCTGCACCACGGGCGAGGTGCCCAGCGGATTTTCGTTGCTGGCCAGCTTGATGACGTGGGCTAGGCCGTACCTGTCGCGGATTTCGTCGATGGACAGGCCGGGGGTGTACGGCTTGAACCCGCACACCTCGGGACGCACGACGCTGGGCGAGGCCAGCGAAAGCCCGGTAGGGCCGCCTGCGCTGGCTGTTTTGTCGGCACACATGGGGCAACATGCTCCTTCGTTGGGCGCGCGGCGGGGCGGGGTGCGCCCGCCGTCGCGGAAGACCCCTCAGATAGTCCAAGGCGCCCGCACTGTGCAAGGGGCGGCGCGATGCAGGACGCGCGGATACGGCTGGAGAGGGTGCCTTGCCCTTTGCTTCGCGCGGCGTCTGCACGGGCATGTCCTTTTGCATGGCCCCTTGCCCCCTTGCCGCAAACCGTCGGGTGCGTATATCGTGAAGGATGGCCGTGTGCCCGTGCGCGGCAGGTACCTGCCTGCTTCGAAGGCACCGGGATCACGGGACCATGCACCAGCGCAAACGCTCATGCGGCTACACGCGAGACAGCACACACGGAGGCGGACATGATCGGCCAGAACGATACGGACAGGTTTGCGCGCGGCGCGGGCAGGCCCCGCGTGGTCATCGTGGGGGGCGGCTTTGGCGGGCTGTGGGCGGCGCGGCGTCTGGCGCGGTCGGGCCGGGTGGACGTGGTGCTGGTGGACCGCAACAATTACCACACCTTCCTGCCGTTGCTGTATCAGGTGGCGGCGGCGGAGATAGAGCCGGAGCAGATCGCCTACCCCTTGCGCGGCGTGTTCCGGGGGCAGCAGCGGGTCAGCGTGGCGCTGGCGGACGTGCGCGGCGTGGACGCGGCCCGGCGGGTGCTGCACACCGACGGGCCAGACATCCCCTATGATCATCTCATCCTGGCACCGGGCAGCCTTACCTCGTTCTTCGGGGTGCCGGGCGCGGCGGAAAATGCCTATACCCTGAAATCGCTGGAGGATGCGGTGCGTCTGCGCAACCACATCCTGGCCTGCTTCGAACGCGCCAGCCTGACCGAAGACCCTGCCCGGCGCGCCGCCCTGCTGACCTTCACCGTGGTGGGCGGCGGCCCCACCGGGGTGGAGTTTGCCGGGGCGCTGGCGGAACTCGTCCGCACCCCGCTGGCGCGTGACTTTCCGGAACTGGCGGGCAAGACGCCCCCGCGCATCGTGCTGCTGGAAGCGGCGGACGGCTTGCTGACCGGCTTTCCCGAACAACTGCGCACCTATGCCCGCGACAGGTTGGCCCTGATGGGCGTGGAAGTGCGCACCAAGGCCGGAGTGGCCGAGGTTGGCCCCACCGATGTCCGCCTGGGCGACGGCCTGCGCATTGCCACCTGCACCGTGGCCTGGACCGCCGGGGTGCGCGGGCACGACGTGGCCGCCGCCATGGGCCTGCCCGTGGGCCGGGGCGGGCGCGTGCCGGTGCTGCCCACCCTTCAGGTGGACGGGCATCCGGCAATCCACGTGGTGGGCGACCTTGCGCTGCCGGAAGGGCAGAACCCGCCCATGATCGCCCCCAACGCCACCCAGCAGGGCCGCCACGCCGCGGCCAACGTGCTGCGTCTGCTGCAAGGCGGCAAGGCAAAGCCTTTCCGCTACCGCGACAAGGGGGCCATGGCCACCATCGGACGGCAGGCGGCGGTGGTGCGGCTGGGGCGCTTTGCCTTTTCCGGACTGGGGGCGTGGGTGCTGTGGCTGTTCGTGCACCTGGCCTATCTGATCGGCTTCCGCAACCGGCTGTTCGTGCTCGTGAACTGGGCGTGGGATTACCTGTTCTTCGAACGGTCGGTGCGGCTCATCCTGCCGCGCGTGGCCATGGACGATGCGGTGTGCGAAGCGCCGCCGGATGTGGCCGAAGCCTTGGGGGGCGAGAAAGCGGCATCCGAGGGGGCCGGGGATTCCGCAGGGGGTAGCCTGAAGGCGGATACCCGTCCGTCATGATCGCCATCCGGCAAATACATGCTGATGAACGGAAAGGGCCGCCGCGAACTGTTCGCGTCGGCCCCTGTTCATTCATGCACTGTCGTTGAAGTTGTTGAAGTCGTTGACGGCGTTACCGTGGCTGCCAGTGTTCCCGACCGGCGCAGATTTCCTGACGGAATTGCCTGCCCGGCCATGATGCCCGAAACCGGCGGTGTCCGCAGCTACACCGAAGGACGGACGGTCAGCACCGGCTGGCGGGCGCTCTTGACCACCCGTTCCGCCACGGAGCCGAACAGGATGCGGTCGAGTCCCTTGCGACCATGGGTGCCCATGATGATCACGTCCACGCCTTCCTTGTCCGCGATGCCCAGGATTTCTTCCGCCGCGTAGCCGGTGACGATGCGCCCCTCGGCCTTGATGCCCGGGAAATTCTCGGCCACGAACGATTCCATGGCCTTCTCGGCGCCGGAAACGATTTCGCCCACGAAGTTTTCGATGGAGTTCGGCGGCACATGAAAGCCCACGTACTGGCTGAGCGAGGGGGCGGCGTACAACACCACCACCGATCCGCCGGTCAGCTTGGCGAGTGAAGCGGCATATTCGGCGACGTCCTTGCTGTGCTCGGAAAAGTCCACCGCGCAGAGAATCTTCTTGAAGTCCTTCATGGTGTTTCTCCCTGGTTACGGGTTCCGTGCCCCTTGCAGGGCCGGGTGGCAGTCTGAACCTCTTCGTATACTTACAGTATGCCCTGGGGGCGAAATAGACAAGGGTCGATTTGATGCGTAGTGTTCCTCTTGTGGGCAAGCCGTGCCGCCCGGCAGCTTTTGCCCGCCCCAAACGCCTTTGCGGGATACTGGTGTTTAGGCGTGGTCTTGAAATTTCAACATGTTGTGTGTGCGGCCTCCGTGGCAGGGTTCTTGCTTGGCCACGGACGTACCCTGCATGCACGACATGCGCTACATCCCTGACATGGGGGACGTCATGAAGATCAGCACGGAACAACTGGAGGCCCTGCAACGGCAGGAGTCGACGCAGCGAAAGACCACTGGTGGCACTGGTGCCGTCGGCGACTTCGGTGCGTTGCTCTCGCAGGAGCTGGGCGGAACCGAATCGGCGCAGTCCGCTGCGTCGGTGGTGCCGCCGGGGGCTGCGGGTATCGATCCGATGCTCATGGTATCGTCCGCTGGTGATGTGGACGGCGTGGACGCCGTCTCGGAGTCTACCGGCCTCGATCAGGCCATGGAGCAGCTGGACGGTCTGCTGAACAACTGGGACGCCTACGCCCGCGAACTCGGGCAGGGGGCGTCTACCGGAGGGTTGCGTGACGCCTATTCGATGCTGCAAGGCATCGACAGTTCGTTGCGCGACCTGAAGCAGAACATGCCCAACCTTTCCGACCACGAAGGGCTCTCGGCCGTGGTCAACGAACTCGAAGTGATGGCCGCCACGGAGAAGTTCAAGTTCAACAGGGGCGATTACGCCTCTTAGGCCTGTCGCCGCCATGGTCCTTCTGCCCTCTGCCTGCGTCAGAATGGTTTTTTATTTCGGTCGAATACGATAAGAGTATACTCCCGTAATAAAAAGCATTCTTCCTTGGCAGAGAACAAAAATCCTCATGGCGACAAAAGCCAGAGCACATCGTTTTTTTCGCGGGTCTCCCCAGCGAAAAACTTGATTTGCCTTGATATCATGTCCCGTTCCGCTCCGGCGGGGCAAGGGCATGGCACAGCGGCACGAACGCCGCACCTTCGGGTGCGGCGTTTTTCAATTTTTATGGCGTGTTGGAAGAGGAATAAGCAGCCGGGAAGGGGGGATGGGCCGCGACACACCCTGTTCTGGCGAAATTCCGGGGGTGAAAGGACATTTTCCGTCGTTTTTTCATCTGGCGGCCACCTGTGCGTCATCCCCGTGCGGGCAGCACCGCCAGGGGGGTGTACACCGGGCGGCCACCGCCAAGGTCGCTGCGCCATAGCACCATTTCGCGCACGGTGCAGCCGGGCCACGGCGATGCGGCGCGGTTGATGCGGGCATCGATGGCGGCCAGCAGGGCATCGCGCGCGTCCGCCGCTGACTGATGAGACGGCTGGGAAGACGGGGAGGGCGATTTGCCGTCGGACCGGGTGGCACCACGCCGTTTGTCGCCGCGCTGTGCCTGGCGCACTCGGGTCAGGGTCAGGTGCGGGGCAAAGGGGCGATCCTCCGGCGCGAACCCCAGCGGGGCCAGAGCTGCGTTGACCGCCGTGGCCAGGGCCGCGCATTCCGGTGCGCCTTGTGCCAGCCCCAGCCACAGCACACGCGGGGCGCCCCTGGCCGGGAACACGCCCGCCCTGCCCACGGTCAGTTGCAGGGGCGCGAATTTGATGGCTCGCAGTGCGTCCGCCACCTCGTCGCAGTGGGGGGCGGGCACGTCGCCCAGGAAGCGCAGGGTCAGGTGCCAGTTGCCGGGGGGCGTCCAGTGCAGGCGGTGCAGCAGGTCGGCCAGCCCCGCCAGTCCAGTCGGGGCTGGTATGGTCGGGGGCGGGGCGTCTCCATCGGGGCTGGCGCAGGCCGCGTGCAGATCGGCGCGCAGCGCGGCCAGTCGATCCTGCCATTGGGGGGGCAAGGGCAGCCCCACGAAGCAGCGGATCGCGCGGGGCGGCGGCGTTGCGGCCTTGGCCGGATCGGTGGAGGTGCCGCAAGGCGCTTTTTCCGGTGTGGTTTGTCTGTTCCCGCTCATGGCGTGTCCTGCCCGTGGTATCTGGCTGCCGTGTGCATCCAGCAATCAATCCGGGGTCGCGTCCGGCCATTGCCCCCGCTTGTTCGGCTGTCGCCTAGTCGCCCGGCAGGATGTCCGGCAGGATGTCCGGCAGCATGTCCAGCAGCATTTCCACCGCCGCATCCACCGTGGCGTTGCGCACGGCGGCCCTGTCGCCGGAAAACAGAAAGCGCCGGGCATGCACGTTTCCGCCATCGGCCACGGCCACCCATACCGTGCCCACGGGTTTTTCCGGGGTGCCGCCATCGGGCCCGGCCACGCCGGAAACGGCCACGGCAAGGCGGGTGCCGGTCAGGCGGCGCACGCCGGCGGCCATGGCCCGCACCACCGGCTCGCTCACCGCGCCGTGCGCGGCCAGCAGGTCCGGGTCCACTCCCAGCACGTCGCGCTTCACCTCGTTGGCGTAGGCCACCACCCCCCCGATGAACCACGCGGAACTGCCCGGCACGTCGGTGCAGCGGGCCGCGATGAGCCCGCCGGTGCACGATTCCGCCGTGGCAAGCGTGCCTCCACAGGCCTTCAGGCGTTGGCCCAGCACGTGTACGCGGGTGTGTGGGGCGTCGGCAGCCGGGTCCGGTTGGTCGGGCCAGGCGGATGGGGCGGCGTCGGAAGGATGCAGCGGGCAGGGGTCAGCGTGTGGGGTGGTGGGCATCTGGTCTCCGTTTCTGGGCTATGCTGCGGGCGGCACCCCATGCGCCGCCCCTTCCCCGGCTACCACCGAGGAAACGGTTCCGGCAAGGGGCGCGCTTGCTACGGGCTGCCCGCACTGCTACTCTGGTGGCCGACCAGCAGTCATGGAGACGCGATGACCGACCAGCGTGAGGAAATGGTGTCGGCCCTGCAGGACGAGGTGCTCAGCGAAATGGCCGAGACCTTCTTTGCCGCCCGCAAGGCCGTGGATGACGAGATGGAACTGTTCCGCTCGCGCGAGGAGGAACTGCGCCGGGCCGCCCAGCGCGCCCTGTGCCACGCCGGATGGCTGACGGACCTGCTCACCGGGCCGGACATGGCCGGGCAGTTGTGGCACGCCCTGGGGGTGCCCGTGGACTTCATGCGTCTGGCGGGCGGCGCGGACACCTGCCCGCACCGCGACCTGCCCTTTGCCTGGACCCGCTCCGGCCGGTACGAAAAGCTGCTGCTGGAAGTGTACGGAGACACCTGGCGTGCCTTCGACGACTATGTCAACGGCGCTGCCGCCACGGTGCCGGGCAGGCCGGGGAAGGTGCGCAGCCTGGGCTACCGGCGGTACCGCTTGTGGGCGGCAGAGATCAACCGCATGGTGGACAAGGCCAACAGCGACCATTCGCCCTCCTGCGTGCTGGGCATGGCCCGCGCGCTGGACGTGGAGGGGCAGGAAAAGCTGAGGGTGGCGGGAAGCGGCATGGAAGGGTATTCATGCGCGCTGGACGCCACGCTGGCCTTGCCCCGTCTGGACGAGGGCGTGCCGCAACTGCCGAACCTGCCGGAACTGCCGCCGCCCGCTGCCGCGGCGCGCAGCCTGCGCGCCCTGGCACGCCGTGTCTGGCGCGAACGGCGGGATCGGGCCGCCGAGGCGCTGGCCCGCGTGGAGCAGGCACAGGAATGACGTTTTTCGCGGATACGCTGCGGCCTGACGCCAGGTACGCCTGATATCAGATCAGCCTGATACCCGATCAGCCTGGCATCCGGTCGGCCAGATACCGGTCTGTCGGATGTCTCGGCGGCCGGGTGTTCCGGTGACGGAACGGATTGTTGTGGAATCATGGACAGGGGACGCATGGCCAGACATGGGGCAGGCCGTGCGTCCGGCGCACATCAGAGGGCGCGCCGCGCGCAGGGGCCGCGCGTGGCGATGCCATGCAGGAGGGGAACACGGATGGAAGCGAAACAGCAGGACGCCGCAGCCGCCACACCTGCCGCCAAGACTGGCGGCGAACGCAGGCGGGCCGCCCGCGTGGCCGGGCGGTACAAGGGGCGCATCGAGATTTCCGGGTACGGTTTTTCGGTGATGACCTGGGACGTCAGCCTTACCGGCGCGCGGTGCGCCGTGCGCGGCAAGTTTCCCGAGGGCACCGTGTGCACGCTGTTCGTGCAGAACACCAGTGGCGAGGAAATGGGCCTGCCCGCCCGCGTGGTGCGTGGCACTGGCAACGACGTGCGGCTGAGCTTTTCGACGGTGTCGCCCGAAGCCAGCGCCTTTCTGCGGGCGCTGACCGGCTTGACGTAACGGGGGCCGTGCACTGGGCCGCACTGGGCTGCACCGGGCCGCACTGGGGCGCACTGGGGCGCATCGGGCCCGCGTGTCCGGCTTCGCCTGCATCCAGAGGACCGGAACGAGCGACCCGCGCGGCCAGCCCGCACGAAAGGAGAACGACGCATGCGCGTGCTGGCGGCGGACATAGGCGGCACCAACAGCCGCTTTGCCCTGTACGAGACGGACGGGCTGGCGCACGGCCATGTGGCGCGCCCGCAGGACCGCCTGTGCGCGGTGCGCCTGCCCACGGCGGGTGCGGCGTCCTTTGCCGACCTGCTGCGCCGGGCCGCCGCCGAGGAACAGGGGCTGTTCACTTCCCCGGTGCTGCTGGTGCTGGCCGTGGCCGGACCGGTGCGCGACGGGCGTCGCTGCACCCCGCCCAACATCCCCTGGGCGGTGGACCTGGACGACCCGGCCTTGCATGCGCCGGGCATGCCGCCCCTGCCCCCGGTGTTGCTGATCAACGATTTTGTGGCACAGGCGTACGCCTGTCTGCGCCCGGCGACACCGGACGTGTCGAACGTCCTGGACATGCCGGACATGCCGGACATGCCGGACATGCCGGATGTTCTGGACATGTTGGACGTCCTGGACGGGCATCCCGTGCCGGATGCCCCCATTGCCGTGGTGGGCGCGGGCACGGGCCTTGGCAAGTGCCTGCTGCTGCCTCCGGCCGGTGACGGGGTGCCGCCCCGCGCCTTGCCCTCGGAAGGGGGGCACGCGCTGTTCCCCTTCACGGACGAGCGAGAAATGGCCTTTGCCGCGTTTATTCGTGCCCACACCGGGCGGCAGGTCATCGGCGACCTGGTGGTGTCCGGCCCCGGCCTGCGCCTGCTGCACGCCTTTCATACCGGGCAGTGGCTGGAACCGGCAGAGGTGGCGGCCCGCCTAACGTCCGCAGAACACGGTGCCGACCCCGACCACGTCCTGTCTCACGCCCCGTCCCAGGTTCTGTCCCAGGTCCTGTCCCAGTTCGCCCGGTTCTATGGCCGCGCCTGCCGCGACTACGTGCTGGAAACCCTGGCCCTGGGCGGGCTGTTCATCGCCGGTGGGGTGGCGGCGGCCACGCCCGCGCTGGTGACGCATCCGGCCTTCGCCGAAGCCTTCCGCCAAAGCGATACCCATGCCGATCTGTTGCGCGCGGTGCCGGTGCGTCTGGTGCGCAGCCCCGACGCCGGGTTGCTGGGCGCGGCCCTGTATGGCGCCCTGAATCGGCTGGTGCGCTGAACCGGCTGGTATCCTCAACCGTCCGGCGCCCTGAATGGCGCCCCCCGAATCCACCCCGGACGCCGGACAGCGGCGGCCCGGCAAACCGGAAAGGAACCTCATGCGTCCGGGATGGACTGATGCGGCGCGGCGCGCCCTGCTTCTGGCGGCGGTGGCCGCATGTCTGGCGGCTGCGTGGTGGTCGGGTCTTGGCGAATGGCTGTCGCTGGCCCGGCTCAAGGCTTCGCAGGCGCAACTGGTGGCCTGGCACGACGCCAGCCCCGTGTTGTCCGTGGGCGCCTACATGGCGGTGTATGTCGCGTCCGCCGCGCTGTCGCTGCCGTGGGCCACGGCCCTGACCCTGGCGGGCGCGGCGGTGTTCGGCTTCTGGACCACGCTGTGGGCCACCTCGCTGTCCAGCACGGTGGGGGCCACCCTGGCCTTTCTGGGGGCGCGCTACGTGTTCCGCGACGCGGTGCGCCGCCGCTTCGGCCACCGCATGGCCCGCCTGGACGAAGGACTGGCCCGCGACGGGGCGTTCTACCTGTTCGGGCTGCGCCTGGTGCCCGCGTTCCCCTTCTTTCTGGTCAACCTGCTGATGGGCCTGACGGCCATGCCCGTGCGCACCTATTTCTGGGTGTCGCTGGTGGGCATGCTGCCCGGCACGGCGGTGTACGTGAATGCCGGGCGCGAATTGGGGGCCGTGGCCACGCCGGGCGACGTGCTGTCTCCGGGCCTGTTGGTGGCCATGACCCTGCTGGGGATATTCCCGCTGGTGGCGCGCAAGGTGCTGGACCGGGTGCGTTCGCGTGGCGCGGCGTCCGGCAACGGCCCGACCGAGTAACTGCGGCACGACGTCCGCAAGGAGGACGGGCATGGCCCGGAGCACACGGCATGACGTGGACCTGCTGGTCATCGGCGGTGGCGCTGCCGGGCTGACGGCGGCGGCGGGGGCGGGGCGTTTTGGCGCGCGGGTGGTGCTGGCCGAGCGGGAGCCCACCCTGGGCGGCGACTGTCTGCACCACGGGTGCGTGCCCAGCAAGACCCTGCTGGCCACGGCAAGGGCTCGTCACACCATGCGCCGTGCCGCGTTCTTCGGCCTGCCCGCGACGGAACTGGAGCCGGTGGACTTCGCCGCCGTGGCCCGGCGCATCCGCGAGGTGCAGGCCGTGATCCAGCGCCATGATTCGCCGCAGCGCTTCGCCTCGCTGGGGGTGGACGTGCGCTTCGGCCCGGCGCGTTTTTGCGACGAACATACCGTGGACATCGACGGGCGGCGGGTAAGCGCGGCGCGCATTCTCGTGGCCACGGGGTCGTCGCCGCAGGTGCCGCCCCTGCCGGGGCTGGACACCGTCCCCTTCCTGACCAACCGCGAGCTTTTTTCACTGGACGCGCTGCCTGCATCCCTGCTGGTGCTGGGCGGTGGCCCCATGGCCTGCGAGATGGCCCAGGCCTTTGCCCGGCTGGGGGCGCAGGTGACCATGGTGCTGCGCGGCCCGCGCATCCTGCCGCGCGACGACGCGGACATGGCGGGGGTGGTGCATGCCGCCCTTGCCGCCGACGGCGTGCGCGTGCTGGCCGGGGCCACGGTGAAGATGTTGCGCCCGGTGGCTGCGGCGGGGGGCGGGTCTGAGAGAAAGGGCGAAGCCGGGACAGGCGTGGAGGCGGAACTGGAGGTTCCTCTGGGCGAGGGGCGGGGCCAGCTTGTTGTGCGCGCGGACCGGCTGCTGGCGGCCCTGGGCCGCACGCCGCAAACCGACGGGCTGGATCTTGCGGCGGCGGGCGTGGTTACCGCAAGGCACGGCGGCATCACCGTGGACCGGCGCATGCGCACCAGTCAGCCGCATATTTTCGCGGCAGGCGACGTGACCGGCGACTGGCAGTTCACCCACGCGGCAGGGCACGAGGCCGGGGTGGTGGTGGCCAATGCGGTGCTGCGGCTGCCGCGCCGGGCGGACCACGCACGCATGCCGTGGTGCACCTTTACCGACCCGGAACTGGCCTCGGCGGGCTGCAACGAACGCATGGCCGCCGAACGCGGCCTGCCCGTGGACGTGCACGTGGAAGCTTTTGCCGCCAACGACCGCGCCCTGGCCGAAGGCACGCCCGAAGGCCGCCTGAAGCTGGTGCTGCGCAAGGGAAGCAACAAGGTGCTCGGCGTGCAGGCCGTGGGGCCGCACGCGGGCGAGGTGCTGAACGAATGGGTGGCGGTGCTGGGCGGCGGGGTACGGCTTTCCGCGCTGGCCGGGGCCGTGCATCCCTATCCCACCCTGGGCGAGATTTCGGCCCGTGCGGCGGGCAACGTGGTGTCGCGGGTGCTGTTTTCCGCCGGGGCGCGCAGGCTGTTGCGCCTGCTGTTCGGCTATCGGGGATGAGGCAGGCGTTTACGCCGTCATGCGGCCAGGCGTTTACGCCGTCATGTGGCCAGACGTTTACGCCGTCATGCGGCCAGACGTTTACGCCGTCATGTTACCGACCGCCGGGCAATAAAGTGCCCCCGGAGACGGTGGCAGAAGCGGGGGTACCGTCTCCGGGGGCTGTTCCGGGGGCATGTTCGGGAAGGAGCGCGCGGTTCGCGGCTTCCTTCGATAATGTCTGTCTAGCACGCTCATGCACTGTGCGATATTGGGCGTAACGCTAAATCTTCTGGTAGGGAATGTGGTAGGGGGCCCCCATGCGTGGCGTATGGACCGCGCCGCCATGCAGGGGGCCATTCGTGCGGCACGGGGGTGTGCCGTACCGCGATGGTGCGGCGTATCCGCGCCCGCCGGTACGGATGTGCGAAGCCGCACGGAACGGAACGAACCGGCACGGAACGGCAACGCGGCGCGCGGCGTGCGTCCTGCGCGCCGCAATTGCGGACAACATTCAATGATACGGGGTGATGGGCAATGCCGCTGTTTGGAGCGCACATGTCCGTGGCCGGGGGGCTCTGGCGCGCGGTGGACCACGCCGTGGCGGTGGGGGCGCAGGCCTTGCAGGTGTTTACCGCCAACCAGCGGCGGTGGGAGGTGCCTTGCCCTTCCGATGGTGACGCCGCACGCTTTCGGGCCGCCGTGGCCGCATGGGGCGGAGGATTCGTGGCCGCGCACGCCTCGTACCTGTTCAACCTCGCCTCGCCCGACGAGGACGCCGGAGCACGCTCGGTGCACGGGCTGGCCGCAGAGATCGGACGGTGCGGGCTGTTGGGCATTCCGTGGGTGGTGCTGCATCCCGGCGCCCATCTGGAGGGCAGCGGCGGGCAGGCAGTGGAACGCGGCGTGCGCCGGGTGGCCGCGCGGCTGGCTGCAGCCTTCGACGCGGCGGGTCGCCTGCATCCCCAGGCCGAGGGCGTGGGCGTGCTGCTGGAAAACACCGCCGGGCAGGGAACCTGTCTGGGGGGCGACGTGGCGGACCTTGGCGACATCATGGATGCCTGCCCGGCCCGCGAGCGGCTGGGGGTATGCATCGACACGGCCCACGCCTGCGCCGCCGGGTACGACCTGGCCACGGAACAGGGCTACAGTCGGCTGATGGCGGCGGTGGACGGCGCGGTGGGTCTTGGGCGGGTGCGTCTGTTCCACGTCAACGACAGCGCCAAGCCATGCGGCGCGCACAGCGACCGGCACGCCCACATCGGGCTGGGCCACGTGGGGGCCGCCGGGTTTGCCCGGCTGGTGCGCGACCCGCGTTTTGCGGGGCGCCCCATGGTGCTGGAAACGCACAAGGGCAAGGATCTGGCCGAGGACCGGCGCAACCTGCGGGTGCTGCGCCGCCTTGCTGCGGGAGATGACCCGAACGAGGCCGCGCGCGACGTGGACGGGCTGAAGGACTAGGGCGCGCACCGGTCAGGCGAGGCGGAAGCGCCAGACAGGCCAGACATGCGGACAGGCCAGACATGCGGACAGGCCGGACAGGCCAGACAGGCCAGACAGGCCGGACGCGCTGGTCAGGGGGGCGGAAACCGGCCCGACGCAGGGCAGGCGAAAGGCGGGCGCGGGGCGCACCCGCGCCGTGGATGCACGGCTGGCCGTGGGCGGGGAACGCGTCAGTCCTTGCCGCTGGCGGTATCGTCTGCCGGGGAAGCTTCCGGGGCGTCCTCCATGGTGGACGGGCACGCACCGCCAGCACACGCAGACGGGCACCCCGCACAGGCTGCCGCGTCGGCTCCCCCGCAAGAGCCTGTTGCGGGCGCGGTTACCGCGTATTCCGGGCGCAGGTGGGGCATCAGTTCCTTGGTGGCGGCGCGCTGCGCCGCCTCCACGAACACCTTGCCGTCCCGCGCCGTAACGTCGAAGCGGGTCACCACCCGGCGATCATCCGGGAACATCAGCCGCTTCTGGCGGATCATTTCCTCCACGATGCCTTCCAGAGCCTCCTGCGCGTCGTCCGTCAGGTCGAAGCGCACCAGCGACAGGCGCAGGTTGGCCTGCCAGCGTTCATCGGGCAGGAAGGCCGCGTTCCACGCGAACACGCCCAGGCTCACGGCGTTTTCCGGGCCGCTCAGTTCTTCGGCCACGGCCAGCAGCGGACGGCAGAAATCGTGGATGAGCTGCGAAAAGGGGTCCATTGCCCGTTCGGCCTTGCGGCGGCGAATTTCGGCGATGCGCTTTTTCAGTTTCTTGGCGTCGGGGGCGGCCATGGTGCCTCGCTGTGGTGGGTTGCGTGGCGCGCGGCTGGGCGCGAACGGCAGGTGCATAGGCGGTTTCGCGGGCAAGCGCAACCCGGCCTGCGGGGCAGGGCGCTTTCGGACGGGCATGGCGAATGGGCGGATCGGGGTGTCTGGCGAAACGCCTGCATTGTCGAAACGGCGGGCCAGAAGGGCAGGCGCCGCACCACGCAGGCCCGCCCAACGGCGCGAACCTGCGTGGTGCGAAAATGTGCGCGGCATGCGCGCGGCGGCGGGCCGGTCTGGTCAGGACGTGTCGGAGTTGATCTGAACTGATCTGGACTGATCTGGACTGGCCGGGTGCGGGCAGGGCCGGTCGGGACTGGTCGGGGCCGGTCGGGGCCGGTCGGGACTGGGCAATGCGGGCAGGGTCGAGCCGGGCAGGATTCCGCCGTCTTCCGTTCCTGCCGGTGTCAGCGGCGGCGCGAGCGGGCCCACAGGGCGATGCCCGCCAGCCCCACGATGTACCCGATGCCGCCCGCCACGTCGGCCATGCGCGGCCCGCCGGACTGCATGGCCGCCAGCGAATGGCGCAACGGGGCCACCTGTTCGGCCACGGCCTCGGCCACGATGCGCCGCAGGGCGGCCTCGTCAACAGCAGTGCCTGCGGAAGGCCCGACGGCGGAGGCTGCCGGAGCGGCGGCCTTTGGCGCGTCCCCTTCCGGGGCGACTCCCGCCGCGGCCTGCGTGGGCGCTGTCGCCGCAGCCTTTCCGGCTTCCACGACAGGTGCGACCAGGTATTCCTCGGCGGGCATGGTCCAGGTGTTGCGGTGGCCTTCGCCCGCCTGCACCTCGATGATCAGGTCGGCCTTGGCGGCGCGCAGTTCCGGGGTGATGGGCAGGGCGCAGTGCCCCTTGGCGTCGGTGACGGCGGAGCCCATAACCGTGTCGCTGCCCGCCAGCGTGGCGGTAACCTTGGCGTCGCGGGCGGGGTTGCCGCTGCTGAACGAGCTTTCGCAGCGGATGGCGCCACCCTCCACCCAGGCAAAGATGTTCACCCGATGGGCCAGCGCCGGGCTCGCCTGGCCCAGCAGCAGGACCGCGCCCATGAGCAGGGCCGTGAACAGCGCCGCCGCGTGGCGTCCCATGTGCGGGGTTGCCCGGCCAGGCCTGCCCGAGGCGCCAGATACGCCAGATGCGCCAGATGCGCCGGGCAGTGCGGACGTGTGGGAAAAAGAGCTGCCGCGCAGCTGCGCGTGGGCGGAAATCCTGGGCTGTTCGCTATGCATGGGGCCTCCTGCGTGTTGTCCCCTTGGCATGCATCTTTTTTGCAAAAAATTCAAACGCCAAGTGCGCGATCTGAAGAATCGTGCCACGCGACCCGTTGAAAACAAACGTGCTGCGGGTGCCTTTTGCTTGCCTGCGCACGCCGTTGGGGCTATCTGCTTGGTGATATCACCTTCAGGAAGAAGGGCAGGCGGATGAAGGAAGAAAATCCGAACGACAAGGCTGGCAGGAGCGGAGACCCCGGCGTCCCGAACCGCCCGGTCCCGAACCACCTGGTACCGGATCATCCCGTACCGGATCATCCCGTTCTGGACAGAACCGGCGCCATGCGCCGTCTGGAACTGGATGCCGAAAGCTACGGCCAGCTTCTGGCGTTGATGACCGTGGAAGTGGCCGGGATGCTGGACGCCCTGACCGAGGCCTGGCGCAACGGCGATGCGACGGCCATGCGCCTGCATGCCCACCGGCTGAAGAGCGAGGCCGCCAACGTGGGGGCCGAAGAGGTGCGCTTTGCCGCCAGCCGTCTGGAGCAACTGCTGTGGCAACGGGAAGGGGCGGACGTGGATGCTCCACGCGCTGCAACACCGGGCGATGCTTCGGCGGCGGTCAACCATCTGCGCACGGCCCTGGCCCGCCTTGCCGCGGTGCTCGGCCAGTAACCTTTCGCCGCGCGCCCGGCGTCAGCCGCCGGAGTGTGCGCGCATACCCTTCCTGCTCCGCAGGCGCCCTCCGCAGTCTGGCGGCACCCCGCGTCACGCCCGGTGGCCCCGCATGCAATGCGGCCCGGCATGCCGGGCGGTCTAAAGCAAAACGCCATATGGCCGATGAGCTTTCCGACGGGGTGCC
The DNA here is from genome assembly GCF_000504305.1 of Nitratidesulfovibrio termitidis HI1. Lineage (NCBI taxonomy): Bacteria > Pseudomonadati > Thermodesulfobacteriota > Desulfovibrionia > Desulfovibrionales > Desulfovibrionaceae > Nitratidesulfovibrio > Nitratidesulfovibrio termitidis. The sequence goes on along the minus strand of NZ_KI632512.1, from coordinate 1,154,974 downwards.
CCCACCCCGCCGCGACCCTTTGCGGAAGGTACTCCCATGCTTCGCCGTTTCCGTGCACTCCGTGGCCTTGCCCGCATTCTGCTGCTGGCCGTGGGCCTCGCCGCATCCGCCCCCGCCGTGCCCGGCCTGTGCGGCCCCGCGGCCACGCCGCCGCCGCGCAACGTGCCCGACAAGCCCTTTGCCGACACCCGTTCCGGGCGCGCCGTGAGCGAGCCCGACGACTGGAGCCGCATGGCCACGGCCACGGCCCTGCGCGTGTACAAGGCCCTGGACGACCGCAGGGATCTGGTGGCCCTGCCCATCCGCATCACCCCGCCCAACGCCCGGCCCTTCGCGCTGGCCTACCAGAACCTGCTGGCCACCGAACTGGTGTCGCGGGGGATGCAGGTTACGCTGGCGCCGGAGGCCGATTCCGTGGAACTGGACTTCGCGGTGCATGCCGTGCCCGTGGGAGCGCAACGTCCGGTGTCCGAGGCGGCGGCCAGTCCCGACGCCAGGTGGGAAGTGGTGCTGACCACCACCATGTGGCACGGCAACCGCTACGTCGTTCATACGGCGGACGGCTTCGTGGTGCGCGGGGATGAACTGGGCAAGTACGTGGACCCCGACGCGCCCGGCCACACCGTGCGGCCCTTCCGGCCGCGCAGCGTGCCCATGGTCAACAGGTAGATCATACAGGACGGCCGCAGGGGCGGGCAGACGGATTTCAGCCCCGCGCTGGCGCAACCATACGGACCGGGAGGCGACGCATGTCCGCATCCAGCAGATATTTCGACCAGTATTGCTCTCAGTGTTCCGACCGGATTTCCGAACCGTCGCGGGGAACGCGGACCGCCCATGCGGCAGGCCCCAAGTTCCTGTTGCGGACCGTACGGTATGGCATCGGGCTGCTTGCCATCGGGGTGCTGGCCTTCTCTCTGCACGCCGTCCCGGCGCGGGCCGATGCAGGGCCCGTGGGGGCCGCCGCACGCCAGCCCGCCGCGCCCGAAGGGGTGCTGGTCAACCCGCCGGAAGGGTCGGAACTGCTCAACGCCAACACCTACGCCGCCGATGCGCTGCACGCGGTGATGGCCTCACGCGTGAGCACGGGCAGCCCCATTCTGGTGGCCACCCTGGCCGACGTGGACAATCTGGAACGCAGCACCCCCTTCGGGCGGGTGACCATGCAGCAGGTGGCCTCGCGCCTTGGGCAGCACGGTTACCGCGTGCTTGAGGCGCGCATGGGCCGGGCCCTGACCTTCACCCCGCAGGGCGAATTTCTGCTTTCGCGCGATGCCACCCGGCTGATGCAGTCGGAATACGATGCCCAGGCGGCGCTGGTGGGCACCTATTCGCTGGCGGGCGGCACGGCCTATGTGTCGTTGCGGGTGGTGCGGCTGGACGATGCGGCGGTGATGGCCGCCTACGAGTACCATCTGCCGGTGCGCGGCGACACGCGCAAGATGATGGCCGGGCAGGGCGACCCGTGGAGCCAGTATGCCGGGCGGCGGCAGGCGTTTTCCGGCGCGGCGGTGGCCTCCGCGACCGGCGCGACCGGCGCGACGGGCATGGCAGGCATGACTGGCACGTTGGGCCAATCGGGCGGTCGTCCGGTGTATCCTGCGCCGGTTGCCGTGCCTTCCCCTGCGGGGGCGGCCACGGACCCGGCGGCCATGCCGCTGCTCAAGGACTTTCCTCCCATCGGGTCCAGGTCTTCCGCCACGACAGGCAAGCCCGTGGTCAAGAAGGCCGCCCCGGCCCAGAAGCAGGCGGTCAAGAAGCCGAGCGCCCGGAAGCAGGGCGCCAAGGCCCCGGCCAAGGCTCCGACCAAGGCTCCGGTGAAGAAGGCCGATGGCAAGTCTCCGGCGAAACCGGCGGCCAGGGCGACCCCCAAGCCGGCGGCAGCCATGCGCGGCGCGGACCGGCCGGGGCAGGAAGTGCAGGCGCAGCCCGTGCCGGTATGGCGGGCGTCCTGACGATATGCCGAAATGTTGGCCAACGGCCCGGCGACGCACCCTGCAAGGCGCGTTGCCGGGCCGTTGGCATGGCGGGCCCCCCGGTCCATGGAGCCGAACGGCGTGGAGTCGTACGGGGGAAGGGCGGGGCAACGTCCTCCGGGATGGTCCGCCGCGTCGATTTCACTTGAATTCCAAGCCCGAAGGGCCTATGTCTGCGGTGCCGGAGGTGGACCGTGCCCATTCGGCTCCATTCGGTTCCATCGGTTTCATCCGGTGCAGACCGGTGTGGCACGATCCTGTCCCGTCAAGCCTGTCCGGTCCGCTGCGTCTGACCCGGCGTGTCCGGTCAGGCTTGTCCGGTCCGGCGCATCCGGTCCGGCGCATCTGATCCGGCATCCCCAGGCCGCATGCGGCCCCGTGCCCGCAATGGCAGCCCACGCTTGACGCGGGCCTGCATACCGGGTAAACAGGTCCGTTCATATTTTTTGAAGGAGAAATTCCATGTCGAAGAGAACCTACCAGCCCAGCAAGATCCGCCGCAAGCGTACCTGCGGCTTCCGCGTCCGCATGAGCACCGTCAACGGCCGCGCCGTCATTCGTCGTCGTCGTGCCAAGGGGCGCAAGAGATTAGCTCTCTAGTCTTCCCCCGGCGCAACCGGCTTGTCCGCAGGCCCGACTACACGGCCTGCTACGACAAGGGACGCCGTCTCTTTACCAAGCATTTCGTCCTGTTCGTCCTATTCGACCTGGATCGCACGGCCAGCCCGGAAGGGTGGCGCCTGGGGCTGGCCGTTACCAGGAAGACGGGGTCGGCCGTGCGGCGTAACCGCGTCAAGCGGGTGCTGCGCGAGTTTTTCCGGCTCCACCGCGCCTTGATGCCCGATGACGTGGACGTCATCGTGGTGCCCAAGCGCCACCTCAAGCCCGAGCGGGTCACACTCGCCCTCGTCACCCAGGAACTCCTGCCCCTGCTGCCGGAACTTCGCGCCCATGCAGGCGTGAACGACCGCACCGGCGCCCACAGGCCGGAGGCAGCCGTGGCGGATGGTTCCGGACCGGTGCCCTCCGGACCCGAAGCGGCCACGCCGCGCACGGCCCCATCAGGCACCGCCCCCATCGACGAGGTCCGGCCGGGTACGGCCCGCGAGGCGGAAACCGGAGCGCAATGAGCACCTTACCGCGCGAACTGGTCGTGTTGCCCATCCGCTGCTACCAGCGCTTCATCTCGCCTTGTTTTCCGCCCGCCTGCCGGTACGTGCCGACCTGTTCCGCTTATGCCGCCGAGGCCGTGCTGACGCACGGTGTCGTGCGCGGCCTGCTGCTGGCCTGCCGGCGGTTGCTGCGTTGCCATCCGTGGTGCGCAGGCGGGTATGATCCCGTGCCCCCGCCCCGGCATCCCGGTTGCGCCGCCCCCGGCGCTTCCGCCACCGCAACAGCCAGACATGCAACAGCACAGGAGCTGTCGATCTCCCATGGAAAGTAAGCGCGCCATCATCGCCATCGCCTTGAGCTTCGTGGTCCTCGTGGGCTGGAGCTACCTTGCCGATCACATGGGCTGGAACGGTCAGCCCGCTCCCCAGGCCCAGCAGGAACAGGCCGCACCGCAGGCGGCTCCGCAGTCGGCCTCGCAGGCCGCAGCGCCCGCTCCCCGCGCCGAAACCCCCGTCTTTCTTCCGTCCGCCGGGCGCGAGGTGACGGTTACCACGCCGCTGTACAAGGCGGTGCTGCATTCCGGCGGCGGCGTGCTGAAGCATTTCAGCCTTGCCCGCTACCGGACGGCCATCACCCCCGGCGCCCCGTCCGTGGACCTGGTGGACACCGCCGCCACGGTCATGGCGCCCCTGGGCCTGCTGATCAACGGCCAGCCCTCGTGGAGCACCGGCCAGTGGTCCTTCGACGGCGGCGACCTGTCGCTGGCCGCGGGGCAGTCCGGCGTGCTGACCTTCACCGGCGAGGTGGACGGCGTGCGCGTGGTGCGTGAACTGACCTTCAGCGCCGATACCTACCTGATTTCCGAATCGGTGCGCCTGGCCCCCCTGGCCGATGCGCGCACCGTGCGCCTGGGCTTTACCGTGGGCACGGGCAACCTGTCGCCCAACGGCGGCCAGTACGACCACACCCGCGTGGCCTGGCTGCATGACGGTTCGTTCAGCGAAAAGACCAGCGCCTCCGACCTTGAAAAGGGCGTGCAGGAAACCGGCGCCCTGAGCTGGGGCGCGGTGATGAGCAACTACTTCCTGGTGGCGGCGGCCCCGGCCGACACCACCGGCGTGACCATGAAGGGCAAGCTGCAGGAAGGCGTGTACCGCGTGGCCATGGAACGCGGCGACGTGTCCATCCCCGCCGGCGGCGAAACCACCGCCGCGTGCAGCTACTGGATCGGCCCCAAGGAACGCGGCCTGCTGAAGGAAGCGCCCAACCACCTGTCCGAGGCCATCAACCTTGGCTGGTTCAGCATCATCGCCCGCCCGCTGGTCGATCTGCTGGTGTTCTTCGACAGGTACGTGGGCAACTACGGCGTGGCCATCATTCTGCTGACCGTGCTCATCAAGCTGGTGTTCTGGCCGCTTTCGCACAAGAGCTACAAGTCCATGGAGCAGATGAAGCGGCTTCAGCCCATGCTCCAGAAGCTGCGCGAAAAGCATGGCGACGACCGCGAGAAGATGAACGAAGAGATGATGCGCCTGTACAAGACCTACAAGGTCAACCCGGCGGGCGGCTGCCTGCCCATGCTGGTGCAGATTCCCGTCTTCTTCGGCCTGTACCAGGCGCTGCTGAACGCCATCGAACTGCGCCACGCCTCGTTCATCACGCATCTGCCGTTCACCGACATGGTCTGGCTGGCCGACCTTTCGGCCAAGGATCCCTACTACATCACCCCCATCGTCATGGGCGCCACCATGCTGCTGCAGCAGAAGCTGACGCCCGCCCCCGGCGACCCGACCCAGGCCAAGATCATGATGTTCATGCCCGTGGTGTTCACCTTCATGTTCCTGAGCTTCCCCTCGGGCCTCGTGGTGTACTGGCTGTGCAACAACGTGCTGTCCATCGCGCAGCAGTGGTGGATGCTCCGCAAGGCATAGGAAGCCTCTTTCGCCCCTCTCCGTCCGCTCCGTGCGGACGGAGAGGCGGCCCTGCGCCGGGCGCGTGTCCGCACGGCGGGCGCTGGGCCCCGTGATGGGACAACCGTCCGCAAGGCAGCTTCCGCATCGCCCCCCTCCCTCCCACTTCGAGGTGACAGCATGGATGGATACAAGGAGTTTCAGGGGAAAAGCCTCGACGATGCCATTCGCGAGGCCTGCTCCTACTTCGACGCCCCGCGCGAGAAGCTCGAGATAGACATCGTTCAGGATGCCAAGTCCGGCATCTTCGGCATAGTGGGTGCGCGCAAGGCCAAGATTCGCGCGCGCCGCGCCCAGATAGGGCAGATAGGGCAGATAGGCCGTCTGGCGTCGCCTGCACAATCCGCTCGATCGGGGCAGTCTGCTGCTCCCACTCTTGAGTCTGCTGCCGCCAGCGACGCGTCTTCCACCGCGCAACCCCGTGACGAGCGGGGCGCAGCCACCGCAGAAGCGGTGGTGGCGGAAGCTGTCGAATCCCGCTCCACCCGTGCTCCCCGCCCGCGTGAAGATCGTCCGCGTGACGAGCGCCCCCGCCGTGAGCAGGGTGATGCCGCCTTGGTCAAGGCCGAGCCCGTTGTCGGTGCTGATGCCCATGGCGAAGCCGAATCCGGTGACGAGGACGATGAGCGCAGGCCGGATGGCGAACGCAACGGACGCCGCCGCCGACGTGGTGGCCGAGGCCGCCGCGAGCGTGACGGCGAAGCCCGTGGCGACAATGGCGACCGCAGTGATCTTGCTGACAGGGGTGACAGGGGTGACAGGGGTGACAGGGGTGACAGGGGTGACAGGCCCCGCCAGCCTCGCGAAACCGACGGCGAAACCACCGAAGGCGCCGCGTCCGTCGATTCCCGTCCCGGCGGCAGACCAGCACGGGCGCCCCGCATGCCGCAGGCACCGCGTGGACCGCGTCCCGCACGTCAGCCGCAGGATGGCGATGCCTCCGGGCAGACGGAGCAGCAGGAGCGCCGTGGCGGTTCTCGTCGCAATGGTGAGCGGTCGGAACGGGCCGAGCGTTCTGACCGGCCCGAGCGAGCCGAGCGCCCGGCCCGATCGACCAGTCCAGAAAGACTGTCCAGATCGGAGCGGCACCCCCGGCCCGACGCAGGCTTGGACATGTTGGACATGCTGGACGGGGCCGACGAACACGGCGGGGACGGCCTGCCGGAAATCCCGCTGGAACAGCTGGATCGGGAGCAGGTGACCCAGGTGGCCGTTGAGGTCATGGAACGGCTGGTCACCCCGGTCATCGGCGAAGCGGGCTTCACCGTGGAACTGGCCGAAGGCCGCGTCAACGTTTCCGTGGATTGCGGCGAGAATTCCGGGCTGCTCATCGGCCGCGAAGGGCAGACCCTGTCGGCGTTGCAGTACCTGGCCTCGCGCATCGTTTCGCGCAAACTGGGCGCATCGGTGCGGGTGCAGCTGGATTCCGGCGACTACCGGGAACGCCAGGACGACAAGTTGCGCGACATTGCCCTGTATCTGGCCGAAAAGGTGCGCGCCACCGGCAAGCCGCAGTCCACTCGTCCGCTCAGTTCATACCACCGCCGGGTGGTGCACGTGACCCTGCAGGACGATGAAGAGGTGGTTACCCGCAGCAAGGGCGACGGCCCGCTGAAGCGGGTGATCATTATGCGCAAGAAGAAAGGGTAGGGGCTGTCCCCAAATTGTCCTTTCGCCCGTTGGCTTCGTCAAACTTCACCTGCCATAGCTTTGCTGTCCTTATCCGTAAGACTCGCGCTACGCGCTCGCCTAACGGCTAAGGCTCGGTCGAATACGATAAGAGTATACTCCCTCATGGCGGGCTTGTTTTCCTTGCCAACGGACGAAAAACCTAATTTGGAAACAGCCCCTTGGCCGATCGACCCCGGGGCGCGGGCGGAACATCCGCTCGCGGCAGGCGGCGGGAACACATATCGTCGAATCGCGTCGCGGGGGAGGCCCACAGGGTTTCCCCCGTTCGCGTCCGCAGGGGCGCGCGCCCGCCGGATCCATGGGCCGGGCAGGGGCGCAGCGCCGGGGAGCACGCCATGCGGCAGGAAGGCACCATCGCCGCCATCGCCACCCCGCCCGGACACGGGGGGGTGGGCATCATCCGCATCAGCGGGCCGGACAGCCATGCCATTCTGGGGCGGCTGTTCCTGCCCGCTTCGCCGCGTTTTGCCGGGTTCCGCCCCTGGACGCTGCACCGGGGTCGCGCGTGCGACGCCACGGGTGCGCCACTGGACGATGTGCTGGCCGTGGCCATGCCCGGCCCGCGCACCTTCACTGGCGAGGACGTGGCGGAAATCCACTGCCACGGCGGTCCTGCCGTGCTGGCGGCGGTGCTGGAGGCGGCCTGCGCCTGTGGCGCACAGCTTGCCGGGCGGGGCGAATTCACCCGGCGGGCCTTTCTGAACGGACGCATGGACCTGACCCAGGCCGAGGCCGTGGCCGAAATGATCGCCGCGCCCGCACAGGGCGGGCTGCGTCTGGCCCAGGCCCGGTTGCAGGGGCTGCTGGGCGCGCGTGTGGCAGAGTTGCGGGCGCGTCTGCTGGACCTGCGTGCGCAGGTGTGCGTGGCCGTGGATTTTCCGGAGGACGAGGTGGATTGCCTTGCCCCCGATGCCTTCGTGGCCGAATGCGATGGGGTGGCCGCCGGTGTGCGCGGGCTGCTGTCTGCCCACCAGCGGGGCCGCTGCTGGCAGGAAGGCGCGCTGGTGGTGCTGGCGGGGCACGTCAACGCAGGCAAGTCCAGCCTGATGAATGCGCTGTTGGGACGCCGCCGGGCCATCGTCACCGACATGCCCGGCACCACGCGTGATTTCATCGAGGAACCGGTCCAACTGGCCGGGCTGCCGGTGCGCCTGGTGGACACGGCAGGCCTGCGCGACACCGGCGACATCGTGGAGCAGGAAGGCGTGCGCATCAGCCGCGACCTGGTGGCCCAGGCGGACCTGGTCCTGCTGGTGGTGGACGCCGCCACCGGGATGGGCCATGCCGAACGTGAACTGCTGCGCCACGTGCGCGACCAGCGGCTGGACACCGCCCATCTACCCGCGCCCGTTGGCTCCGGCCAGCCTGTTGCGTGTTCCGTCGCCCCGGCAGGCCGGGTGCTGGTGGTGCTGAACAAGAGCGATCTTGCCGGTGAGGCCCGTGAGGCTGGTAAGGCCGGAGCAGCCTTCCCGTGCCCGCAAGAGGTGGATGGCTGCCCCTGCGTGGCCGTTTCCGCCCTGCGCGGAGAAGGCGTGGACGAACTGGCCGCCGCCGCGCGGGCCATGGTGCTGGCGGGCCTTGGCGCATCTGATGCGATGGGTGGCGGCGGCGAGCCGGAATCCGGCGACCTTGCCCCCAACCTGCGTCAGGCCCAGGTGCTGCGCCGTGCGCTGGACGAACTGGATGCCCTGATGGCGGACGTCCGCGCCGGGGTGCCGTACGACCTGTGCTCGGTGCGGCTGGACGGCGCATGCGCGGTGCTGTCGGAAATCACCGGCGAGACCACCCCCGCTGAGGTGCTGGAACACATCTTTTCTTCGTTCTGCATCGGGAAGTAGTGGTATCCGTCCTGTCGGAATCATAGAGTAGCAGACGAGCCATCACACTGTGACCTGCGTCACTGACCGGAACCCGCCGCCGTGCCATGGTGCACGCATGGCGGACACGCCACAGGAGTAACATGTCCGATCGCGCTCCCTCTCCCTTCATCGTCAACGGTTGCCGTGGTACGACCGTTGCCTCCTCTCGCGGGGGCACCTGCCGCTTTTCCCTGCCCGTGCCGGAAGGCTTTCTGGCCAGGCTGGAACGGGTGGTGGCCGAAAGCGGCTGGCCGGACTTCCTGCGCGACGTGGTGCGCGGTCCCATCCTGCACCACCATGCCTTCCGGGTGGCGGTGTCCGCGTGTCCCAACGGCTGTTCGCGCCCGCACATCGCGGACGTGGGCATCATCCGGGCCTGGACGCCGGGCCGCGCCTCCGATGCCTGTACCCGCTGCGGGCTGTGCGAGCGGCTGTGCCCTGACCATGCCATGACCTTGGGAGCGGGGGAAGACGACGGGCCGTGCCTGCACCCCGAAAACTGTCTTTCCTGCGGGTTGTGCATCAAGCGCTGCCCGGAAAAGGCCCTGCCCGTGGCCCGCGAGGGCTGGCGGGTGGTGGTGGGTGGCCGCCTTGGCCGCCGCCCCCGGCTGGCAACGGAACTGGACGGGCTGGATGAAGTGCCCGGGGCTTCCGGCTTTCCCGGTCAGTCGCACCTGCTGGACGACGACGGCGTGGTGCGCGCCCTGCGCAACGCGCTGGCGTGGTACATGCGCGAATACCGGCTGCACCTGCGTTTCGGCGACCTGGTGGCCTCCGACCCCGCTACGGCGGCGCGTCTGGCGGGCACACTGCCGGGGCCGGTGCGCACCCCTGAAAAGATGCCCCCCATGCGCTTCGATGCCCCGGACCCGGATACCGGCGATGGGGAGGGCGGGGCGGGCGAAACCCCGTAACTTTTCCTTTCACCCCCATGGCCAGCGAACATTCCGATTCCCGCCGCCCGCATGTGGTTCAGGTCCCGTCGAATGGCGGGGCCGGGATCGGAGCGCCCGTTGAGGGTAACTTGGCCATGCAACCGCCTTCCGACGATTCTTCCCGGCCCGCATTGCCGTGTCCGTCCCCGGATGATGGGGCGGGCTGCGATGCGGGCCGTGCCGCATTGTGGTCCGTGACCGTGCCCTGCCTGCTGGCCTTTGCCCTGCTGGCCGCCCACGCGATACGCTCCGGCGACTGGGGCATGGCGTCGGCCTGGGGCGTTCTGGCGGGGCTGGCCTGCACCCGTCAGGCCTGGGCGCGTCTGGTGATGTGCGCCGCGCTGTTCGCCGGGGGGCTGTTCTGGGTGTCCGTGGGCGTGGAACTGGTGCGCTTTCGCATGGCCTTCGGCATGGACTGGTTGCGCCTTGCGGGCATCATGGCGGCGGTCACCGCACTGACCATGGCCGCATGGTGGCGGCTGGCGGGCGAGGCAGGGCGGGTGCGCCATCATTTGGGCACGGACACCGCGTGGCCCCGGGCCATGGCCTTTCTGCTGGCCGCCGGGCTGCTGTGGCTGGCCCGCTGGCGCGCGTCCTCCATCGTCTTGCTGCTGTCCGACCGCTTCCTGCCCGGCTCCGGGCCGTTCCAGATAGCCCTCGCCGGGGTGTACGCCGCGTGGGTGGCCGGGTTGCTGCTGGACCCCGTGCGGGCGCGCAAGGCCCGTCCGCGCCTGTGGGCGCTGTTTTCCGCCGTGTTCTTCGGCCAGTTGGCCCTGGGCCTGCTGGGGGCGCACCGCCTGCTGATGACCGGGGCGTTGCATCTGCCCGTGCCCGCGCTGATCCTGGCCGGGCCGCTGTACCGGGGCGAGGGCGTGTTCATGCTGGTGCTGTTCGGCGTTTCGGTGCTGCTGCTGGGCCCGGCGTGGTGCAGCCACCTGTGCTACATCGGCGCGTGGGACGATGCCTGCTCGCGCCTGCGCGGCGGAGCCACGAAGAAGGACCGCAAAGGCGGGAAGCCTCGCAAGAACGGGCGACCTGCTCTCCTTCCGCGTTGGGCTGTGGCGCTGCGCTGGTGCCTGGCCGCCGGGGTGTTCACCTCGGCCTTCGCCATGGGCCGGGCCGGGGTGCCGGTGGGCGTTGCCGCCACCGCTGCAGGGCTGTTCGGACTGGCCGGTATGGCCGTGATGGCGGGGCTGAGCACGCGTCGGGGCATGATGGTGCATTGCACCGCCTTCTGCCCCATGGGCGTCGTGGGCAACCTGCTGGGGCGCATCGCGCCGTGGCGGCTGCGCGTGGGGCCGGGCTGCACCCGCTGTGGGGCATGTCTTGCCGTCTGCCGCTACAACGCGCTGGACGCGCGTGCACTGGATATCGGGCGGCCCGCCCTGTCCTGCACTCTGTGCCGTGATTGCATCGGCGTGTGCCGCCACGGGGCCATGCAGCTGACCCTGCCGGGGGTGGCCCCGGCGACGGCGTGGCGCATCTTTGCCGTGCTGGCCGCCGCGCTGCACGCGGTATTCCTTAACGTGGCCCGGATGTAGCGGCGCGCCGTGTCAGCGGCCCGCACGGCCCACGGGACAACGGGCGCGGCGGTGTTCCCCTCCGGGCGGGCGAGCCGCCTCTTCACCAGGGGTTTACGTAATCCGGCCCATCATGTATGAATGCCGCCGCCGGAGCCACCGCGCGCTTCGTGCCTTTTCAGCATCCCGCGCCGCCGGTCCGTCGTATCTCCGGCTCCGTGGACCGCGCCTTCACGAGTGCCACCTGATGAAGAAGATTCCCGAACGGTATCGGCGTAAGATCAGCAAGGACGAGATCAACGAGCTGCCCCTCGAGCGGTATGCGGGTGAAATCCGCATTGTCCGCAGCGAGGAGGAACTCGCTGATGCCGTCGACCGTCTGCGTGACGAGGATGTGCTGGGCTTCGACACCGAAACCCGCCCCACCTTCCGCAAGGGCAAGGTCAACCTGCCGTCGCTGGTGCAGCTTGCCTGCAGCGACGTGGTCTACCTGTTCCAGCTCAACTGGCTGCCCTTTGGCGAGGCGCTGGCCTCCGTGCTGTCCGACGCGGACATCGTCAAGACCGGCGTGGCCGTGCGCGACGACATCCGCGACCTGCAAAAGCTGTTCGCCTTCAACGACGCGGGAGTGGTGGACCTGGGCGAGGTGGCGCGCGACCTGGGCCTTGAAACGCACGGCCTGCGCAACCTTGCCGCCAACTTTCTGGAAGTGCGCATCTCCAAGGGCGCCCAGTGCTCCAACTGGAGCAACCGCGAACTGGCCCCCCAGCAGGTGCTGTACGCCGCCACCGATGCCTGGGTCAGCCGCGAGATCCACCTGCGCATGCGCAGGCTGGGGCTCATCGACCGCTAGCCGCCAGGCTGACGCGGGTCAGTCTGTCAGACCATTTACTCCCGTCGTACTCTTCGCGCGCTCCCATGCAGGTCATGGTGGCGCGCGTTTCGTTTTTTTCGTCTTTTCTCCAATCCGCCGCCATTGTCACACTGTCGTCACCAACATGCGTCATGCGTGATTGCGCCACGGCGGCATGCCCCGGTAATTCCTGTCGCCTTGGCAGTGCCGGGGAAAAATGTCACATCCTTGTAACGGGGCAACCACGCATCCGTCACCGGCAACGCACATCTTCTCGGGCAGGAAAGCGCCAAGGAGTACCACATGACGAAAGAGCGCATTCTGGTGGTGGAAGACGACGAGGACATCCTGCAGTTGCTGACCTTCACCTTCGAATCCGCCGGGTTCGAGGTGCGCACGGCCACCACGGGACGCGAAGGCCTGGACATAGCGCTGCGACAAAAGCCCGCGCTGGTCCTGCTGGACCTGATGCTGCCCGGCATGAGCGGCCTTGACGTGTGCCGCGAACTGAAGCGCCTGCCGGAAACGGAAGACGTGCCGGTGATCATGCTCACCGCGCGCGGCGAGGAAGTGGACCGCATCGTGGGGCTGGAACTGGGTGCCGACGACTACGTGGTGAAGCCCTTCAGCCCGCGCGAACTGGTGCTGCGCATCCGTGCCGTGCTCAAGCGCGCGCAGGGCGTGGCCGAAAACCCCCAGCGCTCGCAGTGGCAGATCGACGGGCTTGCCCTGGACCTTGACGCGCACCGTGTGGAAGTGGACGGCGAGGAAGCCGCCCTGACCGCCACCGAATTCCGCCTGTTGGCGGAACTGGTGCGCAACCGGGGCCGTGTGCGCACCCGCGACCAGTTGCTGAACACCGTGTGGGGCTACGAGTTCGAGGGGTACGCCCGCACGGTGGACACCCACGTGCGCAGGCTGCGCCAGAAGATCGGCGGCTACGCGGCCATGATCGAAACCATCCGGGGCGTGGGATACCGCTTCAAGGAACAGTAGCCCCGATTCCGGACCCCGGAATTGCGGGCGCGGCCATGAATCCCATGGCGGTCATGCAGGGCACGCCCTTCACGCACCGCTGAAGAACGGTATCGCCAGGTTCACCGGAGCGGCGGATTCTCCATGCCGGCAGAGCCCCCGTATCGACAGATTTTTCGGACGCGCACGCCGCCCCGTATGGCGGCATGGTCCCTTTTCGTCCAACGCCCCAATGCCCCCAACGCGCGGCGCGCCACGCGCCGCCGGGAACGAGACATGCCAGACAGCAAGAACGTGAAGATGCACGCGGCGTCGCTGAATTTCTACTACGGCGACTTTCAGGCGCTGCACGACATCAACCTGGAATTCGAACGCAACCAGGTCACCGCGCTCATCGGGCCTTCGGGCTGCGGCAAGAGCACCTTCCTGCGGTGTCTGAACCGCATGAACGACCTCATCCCCATCTCGCGCGTGGATGGCGAGATATGCCTTGACGGCATGAACATCCACGACGCCCGGCTGGACGTGGTGGAACTGCGTCGCCGCGTGGGCATGGTGTTCCAGAAGCCGAACCCCTTCCCCAAGTCGATTTTCGAGAACGTGGCCTACGGGCTGCGCGTCAACGGGGTGCGCGACAAGGAATACATCGCCGAAAAGGTGGAGCAAAGCCTGCGCCACGCAGCCCTGTGGGACGAGGTGAAGGACCGCCTGCACGAATCCGGGCTGGGCCTTTCCGGTGGCCAGCAGCAGCGCCTGTGCATCGCGCGGGCCCTGGCCGTGGAACCCGAGGTGCTGCTGATGGACGAACCCGCTTCGGCGCTGGATCCCATCGCCACCCAGAAGATCGAGGAACTCATCCACATCCTGAAGAAGGACTACACCATCATCATCGTGACCCACAGCATGCAGCAGGCGGCCCGCGTTTCCGACCTGACGGCCTTCTTCTACATGGGAAAGCTGGTGGAGTGGGGCGCGACGGAAATGATGTTCACCCGGCCGCGCAACAAGCAGACAGAAGACTATATTACCGGCCGGTTCGGGTAGGGAGAGTTCTGTGGAAACGCATTTTCACCAGCAATTGCAGAAGCTTCGCCTGAAGGTGCTCGAGATGGCCGCGCATTCGCAGGCGGCCATAGAAACCGCCGTGCGCGCCTTGCAAAACCGCGATGCCGATGCCGCGCGCTCGGTCATCTCGGGCGACAAGCTGATCAACACCATAGAGTGCGAGATCGACGAGCTCAGCTTCCGGCTGCTGGCGCTGGACCAGCCCATGGCCGTGGACCTGCGCATCATCGTGGCCATCATGCGGGCCAGCATGTACCTGGAACGGGTGGGCGACGAGGCCGTGAACATCGCCGAGGCGGCCATGTTCCTGGCCTCCAGGCCGCCGTTGCCGGAAATGCCCAGCCTGAACGAACTGGGCACCCACGCCGTGGACATGTTCCGCAAGGCGGTGATGTCCTTCCGTGAAAGCGACGCCGGGCTGGCCCGCGAACTGCGCGTTCTGGACAAGCGCTGCAACCAGCTGGACGTGCAGGTGCTGCGCGAACTGATGGACTACATGAGCCGCGAAAGCCCCGCCGTGGAGCGCGCGGTGCATACCATCCTTGTCTCGCGCAGCCTGGAACGGGTGGGCGACCTGTCCACCAACGTGGGCGAGACGGTGATGTTCATCGTCGAAGGGTTGAACATCAAGCACAGCTTCCAGATCAATTCCGGCGGCGCGTGCAGCTAGCGCGCTGCGCCGTCTTGCATCGACATGGCGGGGCTGCCCAGGGGCGGCCCCGCTTTGCATTCACGGGCTGCTGCGGTATGCTGCACGCCCGCCGTCCGCCCGTGTGCCCGGCGTTCATGTCCATTTTTGCGCCGCATCGCTGCGCGCCAACCCCGGAGACCCGATGACCCAATACGGCAAGCGTACCGTGCAGTTTCCCGTAACCCCGGAAGAAGCCCCCGACCTGGTGCGTCGCATCGGCGAGCAGATGGCCAGCGGCGTGATCACCCTGGACGGGCGTTCCATAGATATCGACGGCTACGAGAGCATCGGCATTTCGCTGAAGCGCACCGGCGACAAGCTGCGCGCCCGCGTGAAGGTGAAGTTCCCCAAGCGACCCGGCGAGATGGGTGACGCGGGTGACGCTGTCGGCGATGCCGATGACAGTGACGGGGATGACGATTAGCCGTCCCATGGCATCTGCGGGCCAGGCCGAACCGGTCACTGGTGTGTGCCAAGGCGACACAGTCGCCGGGCCTGGCCCCTCGGCGCGTGCGGCCGCTGGGGGTACCCCTGCGGCGCATGGCGCCGCAGATGCCCGTATGACCGGCGATGCCGCGCATGGGCCGCGCATGGTCTTCTTTACCGGGGGCACGGCGCTGAAGTCGCTCAGCCATGCCCTGACGGGGCGGACGCACAATTCCGTGCATCTGGTCACCCCTTTCGATTCCGGCGGCAGCACGGCCGTGCTGCGGCGCTACATCCGCATGCCCGCCGTGGGCGACCTGCGCAACCGCCTGCTGGCCCTGGCCGACCCCGGCGTGGCCACGCCGCCGCTGGTGGCCCTGTGCGACCTGCGCCTGTCCGACGCCGGGGAATACGATACCCTGATGCAGCGGCTGTATGCGCTGGCCTCCGAGCGCGATCCTGCCTGGCGCGGCATCGACCCGCTGGTGGCCGATGTGCTGCGCCTGCACCTGCGTTGGTTTCTGGAATTCGCGCCGCCCGGCTTCGACCCGCACGGGGCGTGCCTGGGCAACCTGCTGCTGGCGGGCGGCTACCTGCGCCACGGCGGCGGGCTGGGGCCGGTGCTGCACCTGTTCACGCGCCTGTTGCGGGTGCGGGGCACGGTGGTCCCCATCGTGGACGACGACCTGCATCTGGCGGCGGAGTTGGCCGACGGCAGCGTGCTGCTGGGGCAGCACCGCATCACCGGCAAGGGCGTGCCCGGCATCACTGCCCCGGTGCGCCGCCTGTTCCTGACGCGCACTCGCCCTGATGGTGGTGACGTTGCTGGTGCTGGCGCTGTTGGCAATGTTGGCAATGTTGGCGATGACGGCAATGACGGCAATGACAGCGGGGCCTGCGGGGCCGGTAAGGGCGCACGCGACCGTGCCTGCGCGGGAGCTTCCGTTCCCCCCGTCGAGGCGCGCGTGCCCGTATCCGGCGTGGCCGCCCGGCACATCGCGGAAGCGGACCTGATCTGCTTCCCCATGGGCAGCTTTTACACCAGCGTGCTGGCCAACCTGTTGCCCGAAGGGGTAGGCCGCGCCGTGGCTGCGGCCCCGTGCCCCAAGGTGTACGTGCCCAACAGCGGCATCGATCCGGAACAGATTGGCCTGTCCGTGGCCGACTGCGCCGCCGCCCTGCTGGCTGCGTTGCGGCGCGACGTGGGCACTGAAATTCCCGCTGCCCGCCTGCTGAACACAGTGGTGGTGGATACCCGCAACGGGGTATACCCCGGCGGCATCGACCACGAAGGGCTGCACGCGCAGGGAGTGGATGTGCTGGATGCGCCTGTGGTGCGCGCTCTGCCCGGCGGCGGGGCGCAATCCGTCAAGGTGGCGGGACGGCACGACGCCGACGCGGTGGCTGACCTGCTGATGGGGTTGGCGCGTCCGCGTGAACAGGGCAAACAGGGCGGTTAGGGTAAATGGGCAGGCAGGGCGGATAGATCATTTCGGGCGTCTGGCTCGCAAATTTTCCGATGGATGAACGAATACGCCCCCGTGTGCCATGCACGCGGGGGCGTCGTGTTTCGTAGCAGCGAATGCAGGGATGGTTAGCCTGCGATGGTCTTGCGCAGGATATCAAAGGCCTCGTCGATGCCCGCCGGGTTGGTGCCGCCGGCCTGGGCCATGTCGGGTCGCCCGCCGCCGGAGCCGCCCACGGCGGTCGCCACGGCCTTGATCAGGGCCGGGGCGGTGAAGCGGTCGTGCAGGTCCTTGGAAACGGCCACGATCAGGCTCACCTTGTCGCCGTCAGGGGCGGCCAGGCAGGCGATGCCCGAAGGGAGCTTGGAGCGCACGTCGTCCATCAGGTCGCGCAGGGCCTTCACGTTGGGCACTTCCACCTTGGCGGCCAGCACCTTCACGCCGTTGATCTCGGCCAGTTCGTCCATGATGTTGCGGCCCTGGCCGGACGTGGCCTGGGAACTGGCTTTCTCCAGATCCTTGCGCAGGCTCTTCACGTCCTTCTGCAGGGCCTCCACGCGGGGCACGATCTCGCCGGAGCGGACCTTCAGCAGCCCGGACAACTGGCCCAGTTCGGCACGCTGGTCCATGACCATGCGCAGGGCGTTCCAGCCGGTGATGGCCTCGATACGGCGCACCCCGGCGGCCACGCCGCCTTCGGACAGGATAAGGAACAGCCCGGCCTGGCCGGTGGCGCGCAGGTGCGTGCCGCCGCACAGCTCCACCGATTCGTCGGCAATGGCCACCACGCGCACCTCGTCGCCGTACTTTTCGCCAAACAGGGCCATGGCCCCGCGGGTCAGGGCGGCGTCGTAGGCCATGTGGTCGGTTTCCAGCGGCAGGTCGGCCAGGATAACCCGGTTCACCTCGCGCTCCACGGCGGCGATTTCTTCCGGCGTCATGGCGGCGATGTGGGTGAAGTCGAAGCGCAGGCGGTCGGGGGCCACCAGCGATCCGGCCTGCTTCACGTGGTCGCCCAGCACGCGGCGCAGGGCGGCGTGCAGCAGGTGGGTGCAGGTGTGGTTGCGGGCAGAGGCCACGCGCTCGTCCTCTTCAACCTGCAACTGCACTTCCTGGTCGGGCAGGATTTCACCGTCCACTGTTTCGATCTGGTGCACGGTAAGTTCGGGCGAGGGCTTCAGGGTGTCCAGCACGCGGGCCTTGCCGGAAGGCGAGGTGATGGCCCCAAGGTCGCCCGTCTGGCCGCCCGAGGCGCCGTAGAACGGGGTGCGGGTGGCCACAAGGTAGCCCTTGGCGCCCTTGGGCAGCCCTTCGCTGGGCAGGCCGGAGGCATCCAGCAGGGCCACCACGCGGCTGTCGCCCGAAAGGTGGTCGTAGCCGATGAATTCCGAGCGCAGGCCTTCTTCGAGCAGGGCGTGGAAACGCGAGGCGATGTCCGATTCGCCCGACCCCTTCCAGGCGGCCTTGGCGCGTTCCTTCTGCTCGGCCATCAGGGTGCGGAAGCCGTCCTCGTCCACCGTGAAGCCGCGCTTTTCCGCGATGTCGTTCACGATGTCGAGCGGGAAGCCGTAGGTGTCGTACAGCTTGAAGGCCACGTCGCCCGCCACGCGGGTGCTGCCCGCGCCGCGCAGGCTTTCCAGTTCCTCTTCCAGCAGGGCCAGGCCCTTGTCCAGGGTGCGGTTGAAGCGTTCTTCTTCCTCGCGCACCACGCGGGCCATGAAATCGGCATTGCCGCGCAGTTCGGGGTAGTCGTCGCCCATCACCTCGACCACCTTCATGGCGGTCTTGTGCAGGAAGGTGCCGGTCTGTCCGATGAGCCGCCCGAAGCGGTAGGCACGGCGGATCAGGCGGCGCAGCACGTAGCCGCGCCCCTCGTTGGAGGGCAGGATGCCGTCGGTGATCATGAAGGCCATGGAACGGCTGTGGTCGGCGATGACGCGCAGGGCGGTGTCCGTCTCGTCGTTGGCGCGGTAGGACACCCCGGCGATGCCGCAGGTGTACTGGATGATGGCCTGGAACAGGTCGGTGTCGAAGTTCGAGTACACGCCCTGGCATACGGCGGCGATGCGCTCCAGCCCCATGCCCGTGTCGATGGAGGGCTTGGGGAGGTTGGAACGGGTGCCGTCGGCGGCCTGGTCGTACTGCATGAACACCAGGTTCCAGATTTCCAGATAGCGGTCACAGTCGCACTTGCCGATGCCGCAGTTCGGCCCGCAGGTCATGTGCTCGCCCTGGTCGATGAGGATTTCCGAGCACGGGCCGCAGGGGCCGGTATCGCCCATGGACCAGAAGTTGTCCTTCTCTCCCATGCGGTAGATGCGTTCCGCCGGGATGTCGGTGTGCGCCAGCCACAGGTCGTGCGCCTCGTCGTCGTCGCGGAACACGGTGGCGTACAGGCGTTCCTTGGGCAGCTTCAGGTCTTCGGTCAGAAACTTCCAGGCGAACTTGATGGCGTCTTCCTTGAAGTAGTCGCCGAACGAGAAGTTGCCCAGCATTTCGAAAAAGGTGTGGTGGCGCGCGGTGCGGCCCACGTTTTCAAGGTCGTTGTGCTTGCCGCCCACGCGCAGGCACTTCTGCGAGGTGGTGGCCCGCACGTAGCCGCGTTTTTCCTGCCCCAGGAATGTTTTCTTGAACTGCACCATCCCCGCGTTGGTGAACAGCAGCGAGGGGTCGTCCTTGGGCACGAGGGAAGAAGAGCGCACGATCTCGTGGCCCTGCGACTGGAAGAATTCAAGGAACCGGCGCCGGATTTCGTTGGCGGTTATCACTGGGTGTCTCCTGTGCGGATCGTATGGCGTCGCAGGCGCGGCGCGCCGCGCGCGTCACCGTGCCCGCAGGGCGGGGCTGGGGGCGGCGCGGCGCACGGTGCGGCTAGAATTCGTCGTCGTCCATGGCCCCGGCGTTGTCGTCCGGGTCCACGACCTTGGTGGGCATCATGCCCAGATGTTCGATGAGCTTGGCTTCCACGTTCAGGCGCAGGGCCTCGTTTTCTTCCAGCAGGGCGCGGACGTTTTCCTTGCCCTGGCCGAGGCGCTCGGACCCGAAAGCGAACCACGAGCCGCTCTTTTCGATGATGCCGACGTCCGAGCCAAGGTCGATGAGCTCGCCGGTGCGCGAAATGCCCGTGCCGTACAGGATGTCGAACAGCGCCTCGCGGAAGGGCGGGGCCACCTTGTTCTTCACCACCTTGACGCGGGTGCGCGACCCGTAGACTTCTTCCTTGTCCTTCAGGGTCTGGATCTTGCGGATGTCCATGCGGATCGAGCTGTAGAACTTCAGCGCGTTGCCGCCGGTGGTGGTTTCCGGGTTGCCGTAGCCCATGGTGCCGATCTTCATGCGGATCTGGTTGATGAAGATGACGGCGGTGCGCGACTTGTGGATGGTGCCGGTAAGCTTGCGCAGGGCGTGCGACATCAGGCGGGCCTGGCCGCCCACCTGCATTTCGCCCATCACGCCTTCCAGTTCCGCCTGCGGAATCAGCGCGGCCACCGAGTCGATGACCACGATGTCCACGGCGCTGGAGCGCACCAGCATGTCGGCGATGTCCAGTGCCTGTTCGCCGAAGTCGGGCTGGGAGATCAGCAGTTCGTCGGTCTTCACGCCAAGACGGCGGGCGTAGTTGGTGTCCAGCGCGTGTTCGGCGTCGATGAAGGCGGCGGTGCCGCCCAGCTTCTGGCATTCGGCGATGATGTGCAGGGCCAGCGTGGTCTTGCCCGAAGATTCCGGGCCGTAGATTTCCGACACGCGGCCGCGCGGAATGCCGCCCACCCCAAGGGCCAGGTCCAGCCCGATGGAGCCGGTGGGAATCACCGGAATGTTCACGTGGGCGTTGTCGGACAATTTCATGACCGAGCCCTGGCCGTACTTGCGCTCGATGGTGCTGAGAGCCGTCGAGAGGGCCTCGCGGCGCATCTCTTCCGGCGTCAGCGCGGGTTTCTTCGCCATGTATGTCTCCGGGGTGGGATGATTGCGGGCTTGGGGCGCTCCGGCGGGTCCGGAAACCTGACGGGCAGGTCCGGCCAAGTCAGGGCGCCTGAGGGCTTCACGGGGAATATCAGAAGGCGCGGCGGCGGGCAACGCCGGGTGCGCTGCTCCGGACGGGCCGGTTCTGGGGCGGACTGGGGGGCAGCGCGTGGCGGGAACAGGACAGCGCAAGATGGCACGGGCCGGATCGTCAGGAAACGGGCCGGATCGGCAGGAAACGGACCGGGCATGGCGGCAGACAGAAAAGGGCGCGCCCGGTACGCCACGCGCGACCGGTGTTCGTTCCGCGCCCCTTGCCAACGGTCCCCCCGCGCCGTATGTCACCCCCCATGGAACGCAAACGCTATGACGCCGTGGCCCTGCTGTCCGGCGGTCTCGACTCTATTCTGGCGGTGAAGGTCATCGAGGAGCAGGGGCTTGCGGTCAAGTGCCTGCACTTCGTTTCTCCGTTTTTCGGCAAGCCCGGCAAGGTGAAGCACTGGGAGGCCATATACGGCCTCGACATCACCGCCGTGGATCTGGGCGAGGACTTTGCCGCGCTGCTGCGCGAACGCCCGGTGCATGGCTTCGGCAAGGTGCTGAACCCCTGCGTGGACTGCAAGATCATCATGATTTCCCGCGCGCGGGAAATGATGGAGCGCTACGGCGCCTCGTTCATCATCACCGGCGAGGTGCTGGGGCAGCGCCCCATGTCGCAGCGGCGCGACACCCTGAACGTCATCCGGCGCGATGCCGGGGTGAAGGAACTGCTGCTGCGTCCCCTGTGCGCCCAGAAGCTGGACCCCACCCCCGCCGAGGAGTCCGGCCTGGTGGACCGCAGCCGCCTGCACGCCATTTTCGGGCGCGGGCGCAAGGAACAGATGGCCCTGGCCGCAAAGTACGGCCTGACGGAAATTCCCACGCCCGCCGGGGGCTGCAAGCTGGCGGAACGCGAAAACGCCCGCCGCTACTGGCCGGTGCTGGTGCATTCGCCGCATGCAGCCGCAGCGGAATTCAAGCTGGCCAACATCGGGCGGCAGTACTGGGCCGGGCCGCACTGGCTGTCCATAGGTCGCCATCAGGCCGACAACGATGCCTTGGTGCGCTTCGCCTTTCCGGCGGACCTGCACTTCAAGGTGGCGGGCTTTCCCGGTCCCTTGGCCATCGGGCGGCAGTTCGACGGCAGGGTATGGGATGCGGACGTGGTGCGCGATGCCGCCGCCTTCGTGGCCTCTTTTTCGCCGAAGGCGGTGCGCGAGGGCACGCCCGTTACCGTGCGCGTGGCCGGACCGGACGGCATGACCGAGGTGACGGTAACCCCCGCGCGGTCCACTCTGCTGGGCTGGGGCGAACTGAACTGGCCGGGTGTGCGCGAGGAAATCCGCGCCGATGCCCGCGCCCGCGCGCTGCCCGTGCCCGAGGGCAACGACGACGGCCCCGACGGCCAGTCGGAGTAGGGAGTTCGATAGGGTACCCGCGGTGTACCACCCCCGGCCTGTCCTTTCGGATCGGCCCCGCTGACCTGCCCCATATCCATTCCGTGCGTGGTACCAGAAAGTACGACCAATAATGTTCCCTTCACAGGTGGCACTTGCGCATGCGAGTGCCGCTTCTTTTTGGTATGGTCTGCCATTTCGCACCGTTGCGCGTTGCTGCCGGATTGCGGGGTGCTTCCGACGTCGTCGTGTGGCACAAATCCCTTGATAAAGAAGGGGGATGGGTCTAATGAGGGGTGCCCGGATCGCCCGGAGCCCCACATTTCAAGGAAACAGTGCACATGGCGAAACAGATCACCACCGCCCGCGACGGCTTCGCAACGCGCCTCGGCGTGCTAGCGGCCACCCTCGGCTCGGCCGTGGGTCTCGGCAACATCTGGAAATTTCCGGCCCTCACCGGGCAGAACGGCGGCGCGTCGTTCCTGCTGGTGTACGTGCTGGCCACCCTGCTGGTCGGCCTGCCGGTGATGATATCCGAAATCATGCTTGGCCGCCGCGCCCGGGCCAACGCGGTGGGCACCTTCCGCCAGCTTGCCCCCAAGGGCCAGCCCTGGCATCTGGTGGGCCTTTCGGGCGTTGTGGCCGCGTTCCTGATCATGGGCTTCTACACCGATGTGGCCGGGTGGGTGTTCGCCTACATCTTCAAGGCCCTGTCCGGCGAAATCGCCACCACCGACCCCGCCGTGGCCGCCAAGGCCTTCGAAGGGCTGGTGAGCAACCCGGTGCAGTCGCTGCTGTGGCAGTGGGGCGTGCTGGTGCTGATCAGCGTCATCATCATCGCCGGTGTGGCGCAGGGCATCGAACGTACCACCAAGGTGCTCATGCCCGTGCTGCTTCTGCTGCTGGTGGCGGTGTGCGCGCGCAGCCTTACCCTGCCCAAGGCGGGCGAGGGCCTGGCCTTCCTGTTCACCCCCGACTTCAGCAAGATCACCCCCAGCGTCATCCTGATGGCCCTGGGCCTGGCCTTCTTCAAGCTGTCCATCGGCATGGGCACCATGACCACCTACGGCAGCTACTTCCGCAATGACCAGGACATTCCGCTGACGGCCACCCGCGTCATGCTGTGCGACCTGACCATCTCCATCCTTGCGGGCATGGCCGTGTTCCCCGCCGTGTTCAACTTCGGCTTCGAGCCCAGCGCCGGGCCCAGCCTGTTGTTCATGACCATCCCCGCCGTGTTCACCTCGCTGCCGGGCGGCCAGGTGTTCATGGTCATCTTCTTCTGCCTGACCGCCATCGCCGCCACCGGCGCCATGCTTTCGCTGCTGGAAGTGCCCGTGGCCTGGCTGGCAGAATCGTTCGGCATGCCGCGCAAGCGCGCCACCATCGTCACCTCGGTGACGCTGGCCATCATCGGCATTCCGGCCACGCTGTCCATGTCCACCATGGCCAACGTGAAGATCTTCGGCATGACCGTGTTCGACCTGTACGACTTCATGTCGTCCAACGTACTGCTGCCCGTGGGCGGCATCTTCATCTGCCTGTTCGCGGGCTGGGTATGGGGCGCGGCCAACGTGAAGACGGAACTGTCCAACCGTGGGCAACTGCTCAACGGACCCATCATCGCCGCGTTCCTGACCGTGGTGCGCTGGGTGAGCCCCATTCTTGTGCTGCTGGTGCTGCTTAAGGGCCTCAAGGTCTTTTAGGGACTGCTTCTAAATTGGCCTTTTGCCCGTTGGCTTCGTCAAACTTCGCCTGCCATGTCGGTCGAATACGATAAGAGCGCGATGCGGTCGCCATCCGTAATGCTCGAAGACTCGCATAACGGCTGCCGCATACTCCCTCATGGCAGGCTCGTTTTCCTTGCCAACGAACAAAAAACCTAATTTATAAGCAGCCCCTGGCGCGCGTTGTCTTTCCGTTTCCGGCTGCGTCAGACTGCGCCCGCCACTCCGGTTACATACGCCGGAGTATGCGCCCTGCGTGGCGGGCTTGTCTTCCTTGCCGGAAAACGGAAATACTGCCGCGCGCAGATGCAGGTGCGCCTCTCCTTTGTCTGCCTGCCGAAAGGTACACACACAAGGGCCCCGCTTCGGCGGGGCCTTTTGCGTTGACGGGGCCGGGGGATTGGGAAGCAGGAGAAGAGGAGGAAGGTAAAAGATGGATGGAAAAAGGAGCAGGTCAGCCCCGCACCTCACCACTCCTTGCGGCCACCTTCGTAAGGCTTGGCCAGCCCGCGTTCGATGAGAGCGGAGGCGATGTCGCCGCCGTCGGCTTCCACGTCGGCAAGCAGGCGAAAGTACTTGTCGCGGCGCAGGTTGCGCAGGGTCACCGTGCTGCCGGGCGCGGCCATGCGCAGGGTCAGTTCGCGGGCGCGGCGCGAAAGTTCGCGCAGTTCGGCGCGCGGATCGCGTTTTTCAGGGGTGTCGCACCCGGCGATGCGTACGCTGATGGCCCGGCCCGCCACGGGCGGGTAGCCGGGAATGTCCACTACCAATGTGTCGCCGTCGGGCACGCGCAGCACTACGGCCCGCGCATCGCCGAATGTTTCCCCGGCCCGGCAGGCAAAGCCGCCCGTGTCCGCCAGCAGCGGCGGAAACAGCAGGGGCAGGGCCAGAAGCCCTGCGCGGAGCATGCGGGCGAGGAGTATGCGACGCATGCATATATAAAAATCGATATACAGAAAAAGTGCAAGAGTGTCGCGCGGTACGGGATGGGGTGACGGACCGGAGTGAGCAGTGCGCCGTGCTCATGAACTTCGGGCTGTGCGCACCATGCAGCGTCATTCCGCACGCGGCGAAACCCCGTGAAACCCGGCATCCGTTGCCGCCGCAATCGCGCTGTCGCCCGAATGGCGCGAAAAGGAATGGAACTTGCTGTACTTTTGGCGGAAGGAGAAAAAAATGCCCCGGCGGCACGGCCACCGGGGCGGAACGGAATGCGGCAGGGGCCTTGCGGCCCGTGACGTCAGCCGAAGATTTCTTCCTTGGTCACCGCCTCGGACTTGATGCGGTCCAGCAGTTCGGCAAACACGGCCTTGACGTTTTCGCGGATGTCGCCCGCCACCACCAGGAACAGCACGTCGTCGCCGGGGGCCAGTTCGCCCTCCAAGGCGTCGGCCAGGATGCGGAAGATGCCCGGACGCGCCGACAGCTCGCGGCATATTTCATTGATGCGTTCGCGGTCGGGGGTTACCCTGATGGCGACCACGTTGCCCTTGTCCTTGCGCGACCAGCCGCGCACCACGCCGTTGTGCACCAGCACCATGCCGACATTGTCGGCGAAGCCCGGTTCCTTTTTCAGGTCCGCGAGGGCCTTGGTAACGTCCATTCGTCACTCCGTATCAGGGTTGTTCCCTGGTTAGCCGTATCCAGAGGTCCGGATGCCCCAGTTGCAATCGTTGCTGCGCCGCCTGCCGGAGTTCCGCGAATCGCGCATGAGCGCCGCGGGCCTTGCCCTGTGGCTGAACTGGCAGGGCGACATCAATCCCGCCGTGCCGCAGACCCTGCAGGACTACGGCGGCATGACCATTGCCGCCGAGCGGGACCAGTCGCTGTGGTTCTTCTTTTCGGCGGACGTGTTCCTGGCGCTGGCGCGGCTGGAAATATGGGGCAAGTTCAACCCGCTGCCCGTGGCGGGCCAGGTGCTGCCCGCCCGCCTGCTGCTGGGCATGAAGCGCGAGATTTCCCTGTCGCTGGACAACGTGCTGACCACGCAGGAACTTATCGCCCCGCAGGAATTCCAGGTATGGGTGCACCCCCGCGCCCGCGAGATGGGCACCGGCGTTCCCGGTCTGACCTTCGAGAAAGCGGCGGCCCTGCGCGGCATGGTGCCCGCCGAATGGACCATGCTGCGGGCCGACTCGCGTCTGCCGTACCAGTCAACCACCGGATGGTACTCGGTGCTGCGCCCCCTGGGCAACCCCCTGGACAAGGGATTTCAGGCGGGCTGGCGCTCCATGTTCGGCGAGATCGAGGAAATCCTCAAGCGCCACAAGTTCAAGTACATCCTGCACGAGTCCTTTCTCATCTTTCCGCTGGAAAACCTGCGCCTGTACCGGCAGTGGTGCCGCGACCTGCTGCAACGCGTGCGCGAGGTGAAGGAACAGCGCCCCGACAGTTACTGGCCGTGCGTCAGCGCCATCGTGGACCGCAAGGGGCTGAACTTCAACAATGAACTGCCCCGCAAGGTCGCCCTGGACTGGGACCAGCTGGTGCCGGACTACCCGCACACCAGCTTCCGCAACGCCTACCTGCTGGGCGAAGGCTTCACCATCCACGAGGTGCGCTTTTCGGTCGAGCACAGCAGCATGGACGACTGGTGCAACGTGGGGCTTGCCGATGACGGGCAGGAAGCGGGCGCGCTGCCGGTGGTGGTTTCCACCCGGGCGGTGGCGGGCAACAACCCGTGCTGCTTCTACTGCGGCATGCGCAACCACGAGGCCACGGCCTGTCCCAGCCGCAAGCTGGAGACGCTGACTCCCAGCGTGTGGCGTGACGTGGCGCTGCTGGACTTCGAGACCCTGAACCAGGGCTTCCAGATCATCGACGCGCAACTGGCCGGTGACATCGGCGAAGGGGTTGCCGTGCTGCTGGCCTCGGAAGGGGCCGAAGGCATCATGACCCGCGCCATGTTCGATATCGGCAGCGCGGCGCAGCACCGCATGGTGCGTCGCATGTGGCTGGCGCGGGGCAAGGAATACCCGAAGGGCCTCGACGAGATGGCCCCCAAGGACGACAACCCCGTGTGGGGCGTGCTGGAGTCCATCCGTCACGGCGAGCCGGTGGCGCTGGAGCGCGAACTGGCGCAGATTCAGATCAAGAACCCGCGCGACTACCGCAACCGCACCATGCAGGGCTACGTGGCCCTGGAACGCGGCGACTACCTGCGCGCCGCCTCGCTGTGGAAGGAGGCGGAAACCCTGGCCCCCACGGCGTTGCAGCAGGGCTGGCACATCTTTCTCCAGGCCCGCCTGCACGAGGTGCAGGGCAAGTACCAGCCCGCCACCCAGCTGTACCGGCAGGTGGTGCGGCTGTGCCCGCAGTGGGCCGACGCCGAGTATCGGCAGGCGGTGTGCCATGTGAAGATGGGCTTCGTGGAACAGGCCACCGCCCAGTTGCTGACCCTGATCGCCCAGGATCCCAACGTGTTCAACCGCGTGCTGTTGGACCCGGAACTGGAGCGCGGGCACCTGCACCTGCTTACGGCGCTGCACGTGCCGTGGAGCGAGGCAGAGAACCGCGTGGAGGAAGAAAAGCAGGGGCTGGGGCGCCTGCGGGCGGAACTGGGCACCTGGTTCAGCGAGGAACACCCCTTTGCCGTGCAGACCGACGTGCGCGTGACCAATCTGGTGCGCATGGCCGAGATTCGCAACTTCGTGCCGTTCCAGACGGTGATCAACGGGCGCTCGCAACTGGAAAAGGACATGCAGTTGCGCATCGGGCGCGAGGCCAAGGACCTGAAGACACGGTTCAACGGGTTCATGTCCCGGCTGATGCACATCCGCGATGAGGCCGCTTGGTTCCCATTTCCGCGCATCCTTGTGGAATTCAACAAAAATTTCAACCTGTGCGCCGCCAGCCTTAACTGGGCGCTGAAGACCAACCTGCAGGTGGCGGAAACCTTCAAGCGCGCCCATGCCGTGGCCGAAGCCGAAGCGGAACGGCTGAAGGATCTGGAATCGCACCTGAAGTTCCTGCGGATGGTGCGCGATTCCACGCTGTTCATGCTGCTGTTCTGGCGCAGCTTTTTATGGATGGAGATCATCGGGCTGCTGCTGATCCTGGTGGCGGCGCCGCTTGCCCTGTTCTATGGCGAACGCGCCGGGGCCACGTGGGCCTCTGGCCTCATCAGCACCCAGAAATGGCAGTTGCAGAAGGGGCTCATTCTCATCCTGTCCGTGGTGGCCCTGGCCCTTGCCGCGTTGCGCACCACCGTTGTCTTCGAAAAGAAGAAGGACAAGCTGTTCAGCGAGGCCCGCGAAAAGCGCAAGAAGAAAAAGAAGTAGAGCGTCGTGGTGATCTGACCCGCCGCGCCCGAGGGCGTGGGCACTACACGACGATTCGGAATATGAGGAAGCGCCCGCGCGACATCCATCGTGCGGGCGCTTTTGCTTGCAGTCCGATGTTCCCGTTGGCGTGATTTTTGTCGACCGCGTCGAGGCGCGCGCCGTTTCGGGGGCTACTGCTGGTCCACGCCCTTCATGGCCAGACTCACCCTGCCGCGCGCCCTGTCCACCTCCAGCACCCGCACCCGCACGGTGCGGCCCGGGGCCACCACCTCTGACGGGTCGCGCACGAAGCGGTCGGACAGCTGGCTGACATGCACCAGCCCGTCGCGGTGCACCCCCACGTCCACGAACGCACCGAAGGCGGTGACGTTGGTGACTATGCCCGGCAGCACCATGCCCGGTTCCAGGTCGTCGGGCGAATGCACCCCCTCGGCAAAGCGGAACGGGGTGAAGGAAGGGCGCGGGTCGCGCCCCGGCCTTGCCAGTTCGGCCAGGATGTCGGTGAGCGTGGGCAGGCCCACCCCATCGGCAACATACTGCTCGGGGCGGATGCGCCCGCGCAGGTCGTCGCGGCGCAGCAGGTCGGCCAGGGCGCAACCAAGGTCCGCCGCCATGCGCGCCACAAGGGCGTAGCGTTCCGGGTGCACCGCGCTGGCGTCCAGCGGGTTGTCGCCACGCACGCGCAGAAAGCCCGCCGCCTGTTCGAAGGCCTTTGGGCCAAGGCGCGGCACCTTCAGCAGGTCCTTGCGGCTGCGGAAGGGGCCGTTCTCCGCCCGGTGGGCCACGATGTTGCGGGCCAGCACCGGGCCGATGCCGGAAACATGGGCCAGCAGTTCCGGGCTGGCGGTATTGGCGTCGACACCCACGGCGTTGACGCACGAGGCCACCACCTCGTCCAGGGAGCGGCGCAGGGCAGCCTGGTCCACGTCGTGCTGGTACTGCCCAACGCCCAGCGAGCGCGGGTCTATCTTGACCAGTTCCGCCAGCGGGTCCATCAGCCGTCGCCCGATGGAAACGGCCCCGCGCACGGTCAGGTCGTGATCGGGAAATTCGCGGCGGGCCACGTCGGACGCGGAATACACCGAGGCCCCGGTTTCGTTCACCAGCACCACGTCCACCCCGGCGGGCAGGCCTGCCCCGCGCACGAAGGCTTCCGTCTCGCGCCCGGCCGTGCCGTTGCCAACGGCCACCACCTCGATGGCGTATCTGGCGCAGCAGTCGCGCAGGGTGCGCGCGGCGCGCTCCGCCCCGGTGTCCCCCGTCAGCGGATGGATGACCTCGTGATGCAGCAGGGTGCCCTGCGCGTCCAGGCAGACCAGTTTGGAGCCGGTGCGCCATCCGGGGTCCAGCGCCAGCATGCGGCGTCCCCCCAGCGGCGGGGCCATGATCAGTTCGCGCAGGTTGGCGGCGAACACCCCGATGGCCTGCGCTTCTGCACGTTCGCGCAGGGCGTTTCGCAGTTCGTTTTCCAGCGAGGGAGCCAGCAACCGCTTCCAGGCATCGGCATGGGCTGCTTCCACCTGTCCGGCCGCGGTTTCGGGGCGTGGGCTGGCGCCCAGGGCGGCAATGCCCGCCCGGCGATGCAGGGTGTCCAGAGCCTCACCGTCGTCAGGACGCACGGCCACGGACAGGAAGCCCTCGCGCTCGCCGCGCAGCATGGCCAGCAGCCGGTGCGAGGGCATGGCGGCGGCGCGTTCCTCGTGGCCGAACCAGTCGGCGTAGGTGGCGCCTTCCGCTTCCTTGCCGGGCACGGCCCTGGCGCGCAGCACGGCGCGCCGCACGAACAGGTCGCGCAGGGCGCCGCGCAGGAGAGCGGACTCCGCGCAGTTTTCGGCCAGGATGTCGCGGGCCCCGGACAGGGCGGCCTGCACGTCGGGCACGGCCAGTTCCGGGTCCGTGCTGTCCAGTGCGGCATGGGGTGTGACGTAGGATGCAGCCAGCGCAAGGGCGTCCGCCGTGGGACGCGCCGTGCGCAAGGCCTCGGCCAGCGGGGCCAGACCGCGCTTGCGGGCCTTTTCCGCGCGGGTGACGCGCTTGGGCCGGTAGGGCAGGTACACGTCCTCCAGCGCGGTAAGCGTGGACGCCCCCGCCACGGCCTTGGACAGTTGCGGGGTAAGCAACCCGCGCTCTTCCAGCGACGCCAGCACGGCAGCCCTTCGCTTGTCCAGTTCGCGCGCCTTTTCCAGCGCGTCGCGCACGGCGGCCACCTGCACCTCGTCCAGGCTGCCGGTGGCTTCCTTGCGGTAACGGGCGATGAACGGGATGGTGGCCCCTTCGTCCAGCAGGGCCATGACGGCGGATACGCCGGGCGTCGGCAGGGACAGCGCGGCTGCCAGGGCCGCCGGTGCTGCGGAGATCGGCGCGGCTGTGGGGACGGGGGCGGCGGTGGCTGTGGCGGTGGCCTGAAGTTCTGGCGTCACGGGATATTCCTGTTGTTGTCCGGTGGCGGACGATGTAAGTGTGTGATTACGTCAGTGGATTGGTATTCTGTCACAGTCCTGCCATCCGCAACCGTGAAGGAGGCCTGCCATGAGCCATACCGAAGCCGATCTGCCCGCCGTCATCCACGAGGCGGAGTTCGTCATCCTGGCCGACGGAACCCAGGTGCGCTACGAGGAAAGCGGCGGCGCGCGCGACGTGTTCGTCAACGACGAATGGACCGCCCGCTCCACCCTGTTTCCCGGTTCGGACTACTGTCTGGAAACGGGAGGATGCACCTACCTGCTGACCGCCACCGACGACGGGCTCAAGGTCGAAAAGCAGTAGCCAGCCCGGTGTCCGGCGGGCGGCCGGAAAATTGCGGGGCCGCGCATGTGCGCGGCCCTTGGCGTTTGCGGTGCCGGTTCCCGGTACCGGCAGGGGTGCCGGTTCGTTGTGCCGGTTGCGCAAGTCTGGCGGCCCGTGCATGGACGGCGAAAACCGCCGGTGCGCGCGTCTACCTGGGCATCTGCGGCCAGGCGGCTGCGGCCGGGCAGCTGCGGTCAGACGGCTCGGGCCTGTCCCGCTTACTGGGTCGGCCCCTGCCCGCGCGCGGTAAGCCGGGCCCGCAGGTATGCGCCCAGCAGGGCGCCCGCGTCGCCCGGATCGTCTTCACCGCCCTGCACGATGCCAAGGGCGTGCAGGTCTTCCGCCACCTGGCGTTCCATCTTTTCCGATTCCATGAACATCACGTAAACCAGCGCGATGGTGGCATCGTTGTCTTCGCTGCCGTCGCACAGGGCCGCCACGTGTTCGTGGGGCACGGTTTCCTGCAAACGGTCCACGAACATGGAGGCCCACTTGTCGTACAGCGATTCGGGCAACCGGGGCACCATGGCCGACAGCACCCGCGCGCCCCGGTCGTCCATGTCGGGTAGGGTCACGGCCAGGAATTCCTCCAGGGCCTCGGTGCGGCGCCCGGCGTCGCGCGAGAGGTGGCGCAGCACCGTGGCGACAAGGTGGGCGCGGGCCTGGTCTGGCCCAAGGGGGGATGCGGACATGGGCAACTCCTGCGGCGTGGTGATATCCGTCCTGTGTCGTGCACGGCCCGCGCGCAACATGGAAGGCGAGCGAGGCATGACGAAAGTGCGCAGCCTAGCCCAGGCCGGGCCGCCGTGCAAGGTTGGCGGAGTGGCAGGGCCGATGCGCGTGCGACGGGCAGGGGATATCCCGGCGGAAGAGCCCGGCGGGGGGCAATGAAAGAACAATGCGGTTTCGCGTGGGCGAAACCGCATTGTCATTTTCGTAAAACAGCCGATCGTCGCGCGTTCCGCGTTCATCCGCGTTCATCTGTGTTCATCTGCGTTCATCTGCGCGCGGATTCCGGGGGGACGCCCGTCGACGGTGCGCCATGTGGCCAAAGGCTACAGGGCGGCCTTCACTGCGGCCAGGGCGGCCTCGTAGTTGGGTTCGTGGCTCACTTCGGGCACGGTTTCGGTGTAGGTGACCGTTCCGGATCGGTCCACCACGAAGATGGCGCGGGTCAGCAGGCGCAGTTCCTTGATCACCACGCCATAGGCGTTGCCGAAGGACAGGTCGCGGTGGTCGGACAGGGTTTCCAGCGCGTCCACCCCGGCGGCGCCGCACCAGCGGGCCTGGGCGAACGGCAGGTCGCAGCTGATGGTCAGGATGCGCACGTCCGCGCCCAGGCGGGTGGCTTCCTGATTGAAGCGTCGGGTTTCCATGTCGCATACGCCGGTGTCCAGCGAGGGCACGGCGGAGATGAGCAGCACCTTGCCCGCGTAATCGGCCAGGGAGCGCGGGGAGAGGTCGTTGGCCAGTGCGGAGAAGCCGGGGGCCTTGTCGCCCTTGGCCACCGGGGTGCCGGTGAGGGTGAGGGGGGTGCCCCTGAAGGTGATTATGCCGGTACGGTCCATGGTATCCGCCTCCTGCGGAAGGTGGTTCAAACGCTACGCCTCGCGGAAACGAGGAGCCTTGGCGGTGTTCAGCGCCCCGTTTTGCGGGGCGGAGGCTCGTGCCCTGGCACCTGCGGCAGGTGGTGGCACGGCGGTTCGCAAATCCATACCACAATGGCTGCGGCATGCAAACCGGGACGGGTATTTTTTTTAATACATGCTGCAAAAATGTCTATTTTTACAAAAAAGGTATCGAAAGCGTTTTTCGTGTAACCAAAATGGAAAAATCCAGCACGGCTTGGTGCGCGCAATGTGGCGAATTCATTGGGAACGACCTTTTTGTAGCAAATGGCACGCTCCTTGCCTTACCAGTGCATCGTTAGGGTTCGACCCTGCCGTTCGGTCCGGCCGGGGATGTACGTCAACATTTTTTGGAGGTTCACATGAACGCGGCGGATACCGCCTTCATCCTGGTCTGCAGCGCTTTGGTCATGTTCATGACCCCGGGGCTTGCCCTGTTTTACGGGGGGCTCGTGCGCGCGCGCAACGTGCTTTCCACCACCATGCACAGTTTCATTCTTTTGGGTGTGGCCAGCATCGTCTGGGCGGTCATCGGCTACACGCTGGCGTTCGGTCCCGACATCGGCGGGGTCATCGGCGGGCTTGATTTCGCCTTCCTGAATGGCGTGGGCATGGAACCCAGCGAGTCGGTCGGCAATATTCCTCATCTGCTGTTCATGGCCTTCCAGTGCATGTTCGCGGTGATCACCCCGGCCCTTATTTCCGGCGCGTACGCCGAGCGCATCCGCTTTCGCGCCATGCTGCTGTTTTCCGTGCTGTGGCTGATCGTGGTCTACGCCCCCATGGCCCACTGGGTGTGGGGCGGCGGCTGGATGTTCGGCATCGGCGCGCTTGACTTCGCCGGTGGCGCCGTGGTGCACATGAGCTCCGCCGCTGCCGCCCTGGCCGCCGCCCACGTGCTGGGCCGCCGCCACGGGTACGGCCGCGAGCCCTTCGTGCCGCACAACCTGCCCATGACCGTGCTTGGCGCGGGCATCCTGTGGTTCGGCTGGTTCGGCTTCAACGCGGGCAGCGCCCTGGCCGCCAACGGCCTTGCCGCCAACGCCTTCGTCACCACGCACCTGTGCACCGCCGCCGCCGCCGTAAGCTGGGTGGCCGCCGAATGGCTGCACAGCGGCAAGCCCACCACCCTGGGCGCCGCTTCCGGCGCCGTGGCAGGCCTTGTGGTCATCACTCCGGCCGCCGGGTTCGTGGCCCCCATGCCCGCCATCATCATGGGCCTCATCGGCGGCGCCC
The DNA here is from genome assembly GCF_000504305.1 of Nitratidesulfovibrio termitidis HI1. Classification (NCBI taxonomy): domain Bacteria; kingdom Pseudomonadati; phylum Thermodesulfobacteriota; class Desulfovibrionia; order Desulfovibrionales; family Desulfovibrionaceae; genus Nitratidesulfovibrio; species Nitratidesulfovibrio termitidis. The sequence goes on along the minus strand of NZ_KI632512.1, from coordinate 1,121,373 downwards.
TGTGCTACGGCGGCGTGCTGATGAAGCATGCCTTCAAGTACGACGACGCCCTGGACGTGGTGGGCGTGCACGGGGTGGGCGGCACCTTCGGCGCCCTGGCCACCGGCATCTTTGCCTCCAGTGCCGTGAACACCGCCTCCGGCCTGCTCTACGGCAACCCCTCGCAGCTCTGGATCCAGTTCATCTCCGTGGTCGCCACCTGGCTGTTCTGCTACGTGGCCAGCCGCATCCTGTTCCATGTGGTTGACGCCCTGGTCGGCCTGCGTGCGGATACGGAATCGGAGGTCGCGGGCCTCGACGTCAGCGAGCACAACGAAGCGGGCTACCAGCTCTAGGCTTGCCGCTGCCGCCGTTGTCGCCTACAAGGCGGAAGGGGTTATCCCTTCCCTGAACACGAACCGAGCTTCAGGATGGACATCATGAAGAAACTTGAGATCATCATCCGCCCGTTCAAGCTGGACGAGGTCAAGGAAACGCTGGCCAGCCTGGACGTGAAGGGCATGACCGTCACGGAAGTAAAGGGCTTCGGCCGTCAGCGCGGCCACAAGGAAGTGTACCGCGGCGCCGAATACCAGGTGGACTTCATGCCCAAGGTCAAGATCGAAGTCGTCGTTGACGATGCGCAGGTGAAGCCGCTGGTCGATGCGGTGGTCAAGGCCGCCCGCACCGGCAAGGTGGGCGACGGCAAGATCTTCATCTCGCCCGTAGAGGACGTGCTGCGCATCCGTACCGGTGAAACCGGCGTGGAAGCCATCTAGCCTCCGCATACCGCAATCCGTGGGCGGCGCCTCGGCAACGAGCGGGGCGCCGCCCGTTCATACCCCCTTCACCCTTCACCACCCACTCCATGATGCAGGCACACGGGCCATCTTCCTCCGCTCCCGCCGGTAGCTCCGGCACGCCGCGCGACGCCGCCACGGTCCTGCGCGAAGGGCGCGCCGCCCTGCTCGAACGCCTGGATGCCTCCCTCTCCCCCCCGGACGCGGCACCGCAGGAAAATGCCTGTGCCTCCGGTTCCGGCGTCGTCCGTCCCGATGCCCGTTGCCGTGACACCGCGCCCGCTCCCACGGGCGCATCGCGTTTCGAGCGGGCCTACAGCCGCCTGCTGGACGACTATTTTCGCCTGCGCTTCGCAGAGCTGCGCGGCGGGCACGACAAGGTGGCCCTGGTGGCCGTGGGGGGCTATGGCCGCGAGGAACTGTGCCTGGGATCGGACATCGACATCCTGATCCTGTGTGGGCGCTCCATCCCGCCGCAGGCCATCGACCTGGCCCAACCGCTGTTTCTGCCCCTGTGGGACGCGGGCTACACCCTGGGGCACGGGTTCCGCACCATCGGCGACTGCGTCAAGCTGGCCGCCAAGGATCACAAGGTGCTGGCCAGCCTGCTGGACGCGCGGCTGCTCACCGGCAACGAGGCCCTGTTCCGCGAGATGGTGGACCGCCTGAACGACAAGGTGCTGCCGCGTCGGGGGGCCGCGTTCCTGTCCTGGAACGACGAGGAACACGAGCGCAGGCGTGCCGCGCATGGCGATGGGGCCGTGCTGCTGGAACCCAACCTGAAGGAAGGGCTGGGCGGCCTGCGCGACTACCACCGCATCCTGTGGCTGGGCCGCATCCGCAACGAGGCTGGCACCGTGGAGGAAATCCTGGCCCAGGCCGGGTTCTCCGCGTCCGATGCCGCCCTGCTGCGCGAAAGCGTGGGATTTCTGCACGACGTGCGCAACCTGCTGCACCATCTTTCGCGCCGCAAGAACGACCAGTTGTTCCTGGACCTGCAACCGGAAATCGCCGCGCGCCTCGGCTTTCACGAATGCGGCAACCTGCTGGCCGTGGAATGCTTTCTGGGCCGCCTGCACCGGTGCATGTCGCATATCAAGGCCCTGTCCGCCGCCTTCCGGGGCACCCCCGGCGGTCCGGTGCACCCCGACCAGCCCTGCCCGGAAGTGGAAGGCCCCGTGGTCATGGCGGGCGGCACGCTGCACATCTGCCTGCCCGATCCGGTCGCCGTAACCCCGGCGCTGGCCCTTTCCGCCTTCGTGCGCGCCGCCGAATGGCCCGGTCCCGAAGCCCCCGCCCCCGACTGGAACACCCGCAAGGCCATGGAGCAGGCCTTGCAACAGGCCCTGTCGGGTGAGGAGGGCGCCCTTTCCGGTGCCGAGGTAGGCGCGGCGCTGATGCGCATCCTGGGGTCCGGCAAGGCGTTTCCGGTGCTCGGACACATGGACGAGACGGGCCTTTTGCCCGCCATTCTGCCTGCCTATGCAGAAGCGCGCGACAGGGTGCAGTTTGACGGGTTCCACACCTATCCCGTGGGCATGCACACCCTGTTCGTGATCCGCCAACTGGAATCGCTGGCCAGCGAGGACGTTGAGCCGTTTTCCGGCTTCTGGCGCGGCGGCTGCCTGAGCGTGCCGGGTGCCCGGTCCGACACGGGCGAAGATTCCGTCACCATGCCCGCGTACCCGTCCGGCCAGGATGCGGATGCCGCGCGCGACCGGCTGTGTCTGCTGCTGGCCGCGCTGCTGCACGACCTTGGCAAGGGCGGGGCCGACGCCTCGCACCATTCCGAGGTGGGGGCCGAAATGGCCATGCGCCTGCTGGCCGAGTGGGGCGCGCCGCCCGAGATCATCGACGACGTGGTCTTTCTGGTGTTGCACCACCTGTTGCTCATCCGCACCGCCCAGCGCCGCGACCTCAACGACGAATCGGTGGTGGCCCAGTGCGCGGGCACCGTGGGCAGCCTGCGCCGCCTGAACATGCTCTATCTGCTCACCCATGCCGATTCCATGGCCACCGGCCACAAGGCGTGGAACCGCTGGACCGCCAGCCTGCTGTACGAACTGCACGGCAAGGTGGCCAACATGCTGCGCGACGGGCAGCTTGCGGGCACCCAGACCGCGCAGGCCATCGTGCGCACGCGTGACCTGGTGCGGGCACAGGTGCGCGAGCGGCAGTCCGCGTTGCACTACACGCCGGAAACAGCGGGGCTGTATCTGGACGCCATGCCCTCGCGCTATCTGCTGGCCATGCCGCCGGAAGACATCGTGCGGCACATGTCGCTGGTCTACCAGTTGAACCGCGACGTGGCCGAATCGCGCCGCCGCCTGCCCGAGGACCGGGCCGAGCGGGGCGTGGTGGTGCTGGAGGGCAGGCCGCTGCACGGCGGGCGCGACAGCGAGCTGTGGGAGGTGCTGGTGGCCGCGCGCGACCAGTCCGGGCTGTTCGCCACCATTGCGGGCGTGCTTTCGCTGCACGGGCTGAACGTGTTCGGGGCCGATGCCTATGTGTGGAGCGACGGCACCGTGCTGGACATCTTTCACGTCACCGCGCCGCCGGACCCGCTGTATGCCAGGGATTTCTGGGGCAAGGTGCGCGGGGCCATCCACTTCGCGCTGACGGGCAAGCTGTCGCTGGACTACCGGCTGGAGCAGGCCAGGACCTCCAATGCGCTGAAGCACAAGGTGCCCACGGTGCTGCTGGATGCGGTGCGCCGTCCGCCGGAGGTGCGCATCGACAACGAGTTGTCGGATTTCCACACCGTGGTCGAGGTGTTTGCCCCGGACCGGCCCGCGTTGCTGTATGATGTCGCGCGGGTGTTGCAGGCGTTGCAACTGGATATCCTGTTTGCCAAGATTGCGACCCTCGGCAACCGCACGTCGGACAGTTTTTCGGTGCGTACGGTGTATGGTCAGAAGATTACCGACGAGCAGCAGATGGACGAGGTGCGCGCGGCCCTGCTGCACGTGGTGTCGCAGTAAGGGCTGCGGTTCTTCCTGCGGTGCGTCGTGCTGCGGGGGAATCCGCCTGCGGTCTCTTCGTTTTTTATCAGCCTCCGGCGGGCAGGGGGCAAGGCCCCCCTGCTCCCAGACTGCTGACAAACCTAAATTCTTGCGGGGGAGGGGCCCTTTTGAAAAAGGGTCTCCTCCCCCGTACCCCCTCCCCCAAAAACTTTCATTTGTATTTCCTGGACATTACGAGATCACAAAGCATGGGGTTCCAAGGGGCGGTAGCCGCGTTGCGATCGCCATCCGTAAGGCTCGCAAGCTCGCCTAACGGCTGCCGTCCTTGGCCGCCGGAGGCGTCCAAAAGCAGGCTTTGTCAACAACCTGGGGCAGGGGGCAAGGCCCCCCTGCTCCCCCGTTTCGTGCGTTCCGGATGCCTGCGCATCCCTTGGGAACGCACGTTTTTTTTGCTATCCACCTTGGGCGGCGCGATGCGGCGGGGCAGGGCGGAAAGGAAAGCCCGTTGCGTGGCAATGGTCAGGCGCGCGTGGCGCGATCGGGGCACGGCAATGGCGGGCGTATCGGATACGGCAGGGAAGGCCGACCCGTTGGCCCGGCAGGTTTTCTCATGGTACACGGAGGCAGCATGTTCGAGCGGTATGCCGCGCAGGTGGACGAGTGGCGCGACATTCATTCCGGGGTGGATTTCATCAACAGCCGCAGGCAGGGCGAGGCCGAGGCGCGTGCGTTGCTGGATGCGGCCTTCGGGCGGGGCGGCAGCGGTTCCATGTCCGCCGCCGACTTCCGGGCCCTGTGCAGGGCCGTCAACCGCGAATGCATCGAGGGCAGCGTGCCCAAGCGCATCACCTGCACCCGTTTCGGGGCGGGGTACCCCTCGCTGTCGAGCCGTGCCGCGAACATGGCGGATGTCTTGCCTTGGCTGGCTGCTTTGTGGGCATTGCCGCCCGGCCCTGATCTGCACGAAGCTTTTCGTTTGCATGATGTGCACCGCCCGTCAGGGGTAGGAATTTTCGGGCTGTCGTTGCTCCTGTACCTGAAGTCCGGTTCGGTTGCCGACGCGGATGATGCTTCATTCTGCCTGCCCTGTACCCCGGCCCTGTGGCGTGGGCTGGGTTTCCTGAAAGGGGATTCGGTCAAAAAGTACGCCACACCGCGCGGCTGTGCTGACTACCGGATGTTTCTGCTCCACGCCCACGCCCTACGCGAGCGGTTCTGTCTGCTGCCGTTGGAGGTGGACTATATCCTGTCGCAAGGGGAGAGGTTGCGCATCTTCACGAGCTGAACTCACTCAGGCAGAGAGTCCGGAACATGCCGTCTGACGACGTGTCTGCTTCTGCCCGGCGGTATGTTTTGGTATGCGGGTGATTTTCCATGTAGCGGCGCAGTATTTCTGATCGGAACGTGGAAGCTGTCTTTTCCTGAACCTGTGATGCAGATGGGGTCCCGAGGAATATTAGGAAAGGGGTCCAGGGGGCGTGCCCCCTGGCCGCCGGAGGCATCCTTTTACCCCACACGCAAAAACGGGCCGCCCCAGATGGAGCGGCCCGTATGCATTCGTCGTACAGTCTGCGGCGCGTTGGGCACGCTACAGGATCTGGTTCAGGAACTTCTGCAGGCGCGGGTGCTTGGGCGCGCTGAAGAACTCCTGCGGCGCGTTTTCTTCCAGCACCTGGCCGTGGTCCATGAAGATGATGCGGTCGGCCACTTCACGGGCAAAGCCCATTTCGTGGGTCACGCAGACCATGGTCATGCCTTCGCGGGCCAGGGTGACCATGACGTCCAGCACTTCGCCGATCATTTCCGGGTCGAGTGCGCTGGTGGGTTCGTCGAACAGCATGATCTTGGGGTTCATGGCCAGGGCGCGGGCAATGGCCACGCGCTGCTGCTGCCCGCCAGAAAGCATGGCCGGGAACACGTTGGCCTTGTCGCTGATGCCCACCTTCTTCAGCAGTTCCAGCGCCCGGCTTTCTGCCTCGGCGCGCGGGGTCTTGCGCAGCCGCATGGGGGCCATGGTCAGGTTCTGCAGCACGGTCTTGTGCGGAAAGAGATTGAAGCTCTGGAAGACCATGCCCAGTTCCTGACGGATCTTGTTGATGTCGTTTTCGGGCGAGTTCACGTCCTGCCCGTCCACGACGATGGAGCCCTTGTCCACCGTTTCCAGTCGGTTGATGGAACGCAGCAGGGTGGATTTGCCCGAGCCGGACGGCCCGCAGATGACCACCTTTTCGCCGGGCATCACGTCCAGGCTGACGTCGTTGAGGGCCGTCAGCTCGCCGAAGAACTTCCACGCGTGGCTGATGCGGATGATGGGTTCGACGCTATCGGCGGTCATAGTAGTTCAACCTCGATTCCATGATGCTGACGCCCTTGGACAGGAACAGCGTGATCAACAGGTAGATGAGGGCAACCATGGTGTACGTCTCGAAGTACAGGAAGCTCTCCGAGGCGAATTCGCGCCCGCGCCGCAGGATGTCGGCAACGGCGATGATGGATACCAGCGAGGTGTCCTTCAGCATGGCGATGAATTCGTTGCCCACCGGCGGCAGGATGGTGCGCCACGCCTGCGGCAGGATGACCATGAACATGGTCTCCGCCCGGTTGAAGCCCAGCGAGCGGGCGGCTTCGGTCTGCCCCTTGGAAATGGAGTCGATGCCCGCGCGGAACACCTCGCCCATGTAGGCGCCGTAGCACACGCTGAGCGCGATGATGGCTGCCAAGAGGTCCGGCACCTTCAGGAACCGGCCAAGGGCGTAGTAGATGTAGAAAAGCTGCACCAGCAGGGGGATGCCCCGGACCACTTCCACGTAGGTGGAGGCCACAAGGTTGATCAGCCGGTTGCGCGACAGGCGGCCAAGCCCGGTGATGAGCCCGATGGGAATGGAGCACAGGATGGACAGCACGGTCACCTTGAAGGTGACGGCAATGCCGTCCGGCAGGAATTGCAGCAACCGCCAGTAGGGTTCGGGCCTGCTCGCACACAGGTAGACGAGCGCGGCCAGCGCGCCCACGAAGGAGATGGACCATGCGGTTACGATCCGCCGTTCCTTCGGGTCCGGTATGATCGCGCCGTCGGTGATGACGATGCGGACGTTCTGGGGTTCGTTGGTCATGGCGTCTCTGAGGCTTTGACGTTGAAAAACGGGGGACCGGCGTAATACCGCCAGCCCCCCATGGTGCGCAAGTATCTAGCCGGGCACGGCTAGCGGCCGATCCACTTTTCGCGGATCTGCTTGTCGATGCCCTTGGCCTTCACGGCGGCAATGCCCTTGTTCAGAAGGTCCAGGACTTCCTTGTTCCCCTTCTTCACGGCGATGCCGTAGAATTCCTTTTCCTGGGTTTCGATGACGAAGGCGATCTTCATCTTGGCGGCGTACTGTTCCTGCTGCAGGGCGTAGCTGGCGGCAACGGGATCGTCGCACACCACGCCGTCGATGCGGCCGTTGAACAGGTCTTCCATGGCCAGGCCGATTTCGTCGTACGACTTGGCGGTGACGCCGGCGGTCTTCTTGATGGTGAAGTAGCCGGTGGTGCTGATCTGGCCGCCAAGGGTCTTGCCCTTCATTTCGTCCAGCTTGGTGACGTTGGTGGTCTTGGGCACCACGAGCGCCTGGCGCACTTCGTAGTAGGGGGTGGTGAAGTCCATGGCGTTCTTGCGTTCGGCGGTGATGGACACCGAGGACACGATGGCGTCGTAGCTGCCGGATTCGAGCCCGGCGAAGATGCCGTCCCAGGCCACGTTCTTGTGCACGATCTTGAAGCCCGCTTCCTTGGCCATGGCGTCGGTGTAATCGACGGAGAAGCCGACGAGGTTCTTGTTCGCGTCAACGAATTCCATGGGCGGCCAGGTGGCGTCCTGGGCGACGACGATGGTCTTCTCGGCAAAGGCCACGTTGGCGGTGACCAGCAGGGCCGCAAGGGTGAGGACGATCTTCTTCAGCATCCCGGATTCTCCTCTGGACATGTGGTTGGTGTGACGGACGGACTCCCTTTTGTGGAGCATAAGTGAGCAGATTGTCAATGAATGAGTGAGAAAACGCCAGACCCTGGCGGTATGATTGACACAATTGTCACCACTTCGCAGGGGGGCGGAGAGAGGGACGCTTCGCAGAACAGGGTTGCGGGGCCGCAGATGAAGTGGGCAGTGCCGAAAAAGGAGTGGTGAGAACCGGAGAGGAGGGAAAGGGACCGGGGGGCAAAGGCGTATGGAGGGGGCGGCAGCCTGTGCATGCCGCCCCGATGTGTGCCTGTTCGGGTGCCGCCTACATCCAGGTAAAGATGGCCGTCACCAGGATGGGCACGGCCACGGTAAGCACCATGCCGCTGAACACGGCGATGATGCCGTAACGCTCCCCGGCGTAGCGGGCGATGATAGGCAGGCTGGTGTCCATGCTGGTGGCCCCGCCCGCCATCACCGGGGCCAGTCCGCCGAACAGGCGTACCAGCAGCGGGGCGGAGAGCAGGGTGACCAGTTCGCGCGAGATGTTGGCGATAAGCGCCATGGAGCCAAGGGCCGCATCGCCCATTTTCGTTATCATGATGCTGGACAGGCTGTAGTAGCCAAAGCCCGCGCCCACGCCCAGCACGTCGCGCAGGGGCATGTCGCCCAGCAGGGCCCACGCCGCCAGCGAGCCGCCAAGGGTGCCGACGCCCACGAACAGCGGCACCAGCGCCACCTTCACGTGCAGTTCGCGCAGGATGCGGAACGAGCGGGTATCGAACCCGATGCCCATGCCCACCACGAACAGCAGCATGTACAGCGCCCACGAGGCCAGATCGCCCGCCTGGTCGGCACTGGGGATGATGTCCAGCCTGCCCAGCAGCACGCCGGACAGGAAGAAGCCGAGAATGATCAGGCTGCCCTTCATGGCCGGTCTCCCTCGGGGCGTCCCGTGGTCAGGGCTTCGGTGGCATCCGCGCCTTGGGGGGCCGGGCTGGCGACGCCGGGGCTGGGGCCGTCCAGCGCGCCGCGCAGCAGCACGTGTTGCAGCAGCCACCCGGCGGCCACGCTGCCCGCCAGCGACGCCATACTGATGACCACGGCCCGCAGGCCGATGTCGCCTGCCTTGGCCACCAGCGCGTCGTCCGAGCCCAACGACAGGCCCAGCAGGAAGAGCAGCGCGTAGATGGACCAGGTGGTCAGCCGGTCCACCGCACCGACAACGGCGGGGCGCGTGCGCAGCAGGTAGCCCGCGGGCACGCCCACGGCGATGCAGCCTATTTCGACGATCATGAAAACTGTCCTTGCGCGGCGCGCCGGGACACGCCGCCCGGGATACACCGTCATGATGCGCGGCAACGGGCCGCCGATTCAGGGAAAGGCCAGCGGTAGCCTGCCCGCACCGGGCTGTCAACCCGGAGTCCGGCGAGTAACGACGCGTAGGGCGGACAGGAACTGGTTGGGGTGGCAGGGGCGGACCGGGGCAGACCGGAACGGACCGGGGCAGACCGGAACGGACCGGGGCGGAAAGGGGCGGGCGAGTTGACGGCGGGGGTACGATCCGTCGGGCTGTGCGCAAAAAAAATCGAGAAAGAACTCCCGCCCGTGATGCGCGTCACGCATGGCCCGTACAGAATACCTATCTTGTGGGCGCGGAGGGAGGAAACACCCCCCCCCGCAACGGGACAACACCGGGCGCGTACCGCCGCCCGCGGCAAACCGCAGCGACAAAAACCAAGACGGCAACAAACCGTACAAGGAGACCATCATGCGCCACATCCGCCTCGACGACATGCGCACCTTCAAGGACGCCGGGTTCGCCATGAATCTGGTGCACGACTCGGAAAACTTCAAGATCATCAATTTCAACTTCAAGGCCGGGCAGGAACTGCCCGTGCACAGCCACGACATCGACGGCGAACTGGCCATCACCGTCATCGAGGGCGAGGGCGAATTCCTCGGCGCGGACGGCGCGGCCATCCCCGCGAAGCAGGGCGACATGCTGGTCTCGGAAATCCGCGTGCCCCACGGGGTGCGGGCCAGGACCGAGATGCGGGTTACCGTCGTTATCGCCCCTCCCATCTAGGGGCCGTTTCTAAATTGTCTTTTCGCCCGTTGGCATCCGACCCGAAGGGCGCGAAGCGTGCCCGTTAAGCGAGCTTGCGAGTTTTACGGGCATCGTGCGCAACGCGGTCAAACTTCGCCTGCCATGTCGGTCAAATACGATAAGAGTATATTCCCTCATGGCAGGCTCGTTTTCCTCGCCAACGAACGAAAATCCTAATTTAGAAACAGCCCCTATGGGCAAACAGCACACTGCTGGTAGCACCCCCCGACGACAAAGGGAGGCCCCATGGGGCCTCCCTTTGTCGTTCGCGGATTGAATTGGCGTCCGTCTGGCTACTTGGCCACCTTGGCGCGGCGCATCTGGATGTAGGCGTTGCGCACCGAGGTGTACGGCTCAACCGCGCTCTTGGTCACGGCTTCATAGCTGTCGATGGTCTCGTCCACCCTGTTGAATTCGCCGTAGGCGCGTGCCGAGAAATAGGTCAGGTCGTCGTCCACCATGTAGGCGAACGGTTCGGCCAGGTAGTCGCCCGCAAGGCCCACGCTGTCGCGCAGGGTGCTGGGGCCGATCAGCGGCCAGACGATGTAGAAGCCTTCGCCCGCGCCCCACACGCCGAGCGTCTGGCCAAAGTCTTCCTTGTCCGGCTCCACGATGGGCTTGTCCTTCTTGGCCACGTCGATGAACCCGGCCATGCCCACGGTGGAATTGATGATGAACCGGCCCATTTCCACGCCCGCCTCCCTGGGCTTGCCCTGCAACAGGCAGTTCAGGAAGCGGATGGGAAAGGCGAGGTTGTGGAAGAAGTTGCGCACGCCGCTGCGCAGTTCGTCCGGCGTCACCGCCACGTAGCCCTGATGCACCGGCTTGATGACCTTGAGTAGCAGCACGTCGTTGACGGCGAACCACATGCGGTTCCAGCCTTCCAGGGGGTCGGCCACCATGTCCTCGTTGCTGGTGTCGTAGTCGTCAAGGTCCCCAGCTACCGCGGGCGGGGCATGGGGCGTCCCTTCGTCGGGCATGTCGGCGCGCGCGGTCGCCGGGGGCAGCAGCAGGGCACAGGCAAGGCACGCCGTACACAGCGCGATGTTGATGCGGAACGAACCTGAGGCCATGGGCACTCCTCCGAAGGCGGATTCTTGTTCGTACGGCGGACTATTTGCCGGACTGCCCAGGCAGGCCCGATTGGCCCGATTGGGCGGGCTGTTTGCGCACTTCTTCGGCCTTGGCCCGCACCCGTTCGATGAGTTGGTCGGCGGTGCCCTTTTCCAGCAGATCCTGGAACTGGGTCCGGTAGTTCTTGACCATGCTCACGCCCTCGATGATCACGTCGTACACCACCCAGTTCCGCTGGCGGTTCTGGAGCATGCGGTAGGCCACGGGCACCTGTTTGTCCTTGATCACCACGGTGGTCTGCACCTCGACCTTGTCGCCCTTGCCGCTGACAAGTTCGCCGGTGAACAGCACCTGCTGGCCGCTGTAGCCGTCGAACTTTTCAAGGTAGGTGGCCCGCAGCAGCGAGGCAAACGCCTCGGCGAAGCGGTCCTGCTGGTCGGGGGTGAACGAGGGCCAGTTCATGCCCACGGTGCGGGCCGAGAATTCGCGAAAATCGAAGATGTGGCGGATTTCGTTCTCCACCTGGTCCATCAGGGCCGGACGCTGGGCGGGGTCGGTGTAGGCCGGCTGCTTCACGATGTCGAGAATGCGGTCCACCGAGGACTTCAGTGCCTCTCGGGCGGCTCCTGCGTTGTCCTGTGCGGCAAGGGCCGGGGCGGACCAGTAGAGCAGGGGGCAGAGCAGGCCGCAGAGCAGGGCGCGGGACAGGATTTTGACCAACGGCGTGGCACTCGGGGCGCCGCGTCGGATAGTGTGCTGGAACATGCCTAGACTCCTCCGAACACGTACTTGCTGATCAGCGATTCGATGTCGATGGCCGATTCGGTTTCCGTGATTTCGTCGCCTTCGCCAAGCTGTTCCGGAGAACCGCCGGGCGAAAGCTTGATGTACTTGTCGCCAATGAGGCCACTGGTCTTTACCGAGGCGATGACATCGTCGGTCAGGTGCACGCCTTCCTGCATGCGCAGGCTGACAACCGCCACCGGCTTGTCGGGAGACAGGGCGATGCCCGCCACGCGCCCCACGGGCACGCCCGCGATTTCCACCTCGGCGCCCACGCGCAGGCCGGTGATGGAGGTAAACCGGGCATGCACGGTGTAGCCCTTGTCGGACAAGAGTTCCATGCGCCCCAGCTTTATGGTGAGGTAGCCGACGCACAGCAGTCCGATAAGCACGAAGATGCCGACCGATGTTTCTCGCGAATACTTTTTCATGCTGCCCTTCCCGTATCCGTTGGGGGCTTTGGTTGACAGTCGTTCACCTGCCTGCCGACGCCGGCCATGCCGACACCGGGCAGGGCGTCAGCGGTCCAGCCAGGCGTCGAGGGCCTGCTGCACCTCCGGCGCCAGCGACACCTCGGCCCGCTGGTCCTCGTCGGCTCGCCGGTCCAGAAAGCTGCGCACGTACGGGTCGCTTGATGCGCGCAGCGCATCCACTGGCCCCGCGAAGGCCGCCGTGCCGTCGTACAGCATGAGCACGTAGTTGGCGATGGCGTCCAGGCTGCGCAGGTCGTGGCTGACCACAACGATGGTCATGCCGGGAAAATTGGCCCGCATGTCCAGCAGCAACTGGTCCATGCGCGCGGCGTTGACCGGGTCCAGGCCCGACGTGGGTTCATCGCACAGCAGGATGGGCGGGTCCATGACGATGGCCCGCGCCAGCCCCGCACGCTTGCGCATGCCGCCGGAAAGCTGGTTGGGGTAGTAGTCCGCGTAGTCGGCAAGGCCCACCAGGGCCAGCTTGTGCAGCACGATCTGGCGGATGGTGGCCCTGGGCAGGCCGGTATGCTCGCGCAGGGGCAGGGCCACGTTGTCGCCAAGGGTCAGCGAACCCAGCAGCGCGCCATCCTGAAACAGCACGCCCATGCGCCGCCGCACCTTGCGGAAGTCGCGCCCGGCAAGGGCAAACAGGTCGCGCCCGCCCACGGAAAGGGTGCCCGCCATGGGCCGTTGCAGGCCCAGCACGTGGCGCAGCAGGGTGGACTTGCCGCAGCCCGAGCCGCCGATGATCATGGAAATTTCGCCCGCGGGCAACAGCGCGTCCACGTCGCGCAGCACCACGTGGTCGCCGTAGCCTACCGCAAGGCCGTCAAGCCGTATGTCCCATCCGGAAGTCGCGCGCATGGTCGTGGTCTCTTACAGCAGGAACGAGGTCAGCGCGTAGTCGGCCACAAGCACGAACACGCACGAAAGGACCACGGCGGAGGTGGTGGAGTTGCTGACGCCTTCGGGCCCCACGCCGTCGCGGCGCATGTGGGTGAAATAGCCCTGATAGCAGCTTACCGTGGCCACGATGACCGCGAACAGCAGCGACTTCATGAAGCCGCCGGTGATGTCGGCCATCTCCACGCTGGTCTGGATGCGGTAGAAATACACGCCTTCGTTGATGCCCAGCAGGGTGACGCCGGTGACGTATCCGCCAAGGATGCCCACCACGTCGAACACCGCCGTCAGCAGCGGAAAGGAAATAAGCGAGGCGGCGATGCGCGGGGCCACCAGATAGGACATGGGGTTGATGTCCATGACGTCCAGCGCGTCGATCTGGTCGGTGATGCGCATGACCCCGATTTCGGCGGCCATGGACGACCCGGCCCGCCCGGTGACCATGATGGCCGTCAGCACCGGCCCCAGCTCGCGGATCAGCGAAAGGGCCACGGCTGCGCCCAGCAGCCCTTCGGACCCGAACTTGACCAGCGTGTAGTACCCTTGCAGGCCCAGCACCATGCCGGTGAATATCCCGATGAGCAGGATGACGAACAGCGACTTGGAGCCGATGACGAACACCTGGTTCAGTATCTTGGGAATCTGCTTGGGCGAGGCGAAGATGAGGCGCAGGCCGTCCGCCAGGAACAGGAACATGGCCCCCATCTCGCCCAGCAGGCGCAAGGTGGCCGCGCCAACGGCGGTGACGGGGGCGAGTATGCCGGGGCCTGTGCTCATGCTGTCCTCTTCCGGTGGCGCGATGCGCCCACGCTGGTGCCCGTGATTTCGGGCGGTTTGGGCAGTTTCGGGCCAGTGGGCGGAATGGGCCTGCCCGTTCCTGACGCCTCTACATCATTGCAAGGTAGTCCCGTCGCAACATGCCGTCAAGGCTGCCCTATCGGGAAACTGGCGTCTTGCTGCGCAGAATGACCTTGTCGATGCCGTGTTTGGCGAGCGCGGCGCGCAACTGGCGCGTGTCCTCGGGCGTGCCCCGGAACAGCGCGTTCAGGCGGTACCACGACACGCCGTTTTCCACCGAGGAATCCAGGCGCACCTTGATGCCGGATGCCTCCAGTTTGGTCTTCAGGGCGTTGGCGGGGGCCGCCGTCTTGTAAGCCGCCACCTGGTACACGTAGTCGAAGCGGTCGCCGTCGGCGGGCTTGGACTCCGCCGTCCTGGCGTCCTTCGCGTCCTTGGAATCGCGGGTGTCCTTCGACGCGGCGGCGGTGGTCGTCGCGGTTTTCCTGTCGTCCCTTTTGGCTTCCGGTTTGGCTTCGGCCTTCTGGGTCGTCTTGGAATCCGTCCTGGAATTCGCCTTGGTGTCGGCCCTGGCGGTTTTGACGTCCTTTTTCGTGTCCGTTTTCGGCTCGGGCTTCTGGTCCTTCCTGCCGTTCCTGGTCACGATTTCCGAGGCGTTCACCGCCACGCCCGCATTGCCGGAAACCGGGGCGGGCTTGGCGCGCAGGGAATCCATGAACTGGAGTTCTTCCGCCTTGATGACCCCGCCGGGCATGGGGATGGAGCCCCCTCCGGCAGTGGCGTTGACGGCGGGCTTGGGCATGATGCGGTCGATGCCCAGGCGTTCTTCCGGATTGTAGCCGCGCCCCACGATGACGCCGAGCAGGAATACCCAGCCGAAGCCGATGATGGCCACGATGCCCGCAGAAATGAGCGAGGGCAGGGTGACGTTGATGGTGTAGACGCCCTTCTTGCGCCCGCCATCCTTCGCCCCCTGGCCACCACGCCCGCCTTGCGCGCCTGGTCCGTTCTGCCCTTGTCTGGGTGCTGCCATGCCTTGTTCCCGCGCCAGCGCGCGCTACATGGCCTCTGGCGCTTCGACGCCAAGCAGGTTCAGGCCGTTGGCCACGGCCCGACCCACTGCGCGCAGCAGGGCAAGGCGGGCCACGATGGTTTCCGCGTCGGCGGCGTTCAGCACCGGCACCTTGGCGTAGTAGCTGTGCAGCGCGCCCGCCAGTTCCATGAGATAGAAGCTGACGTGGTGCGGGGCCAGCCCTTCGGCGGCGGCGGAAAGGGTGTCGGGCATGCGGTCCACAAGGCGCAGCAGGTCCAGTTCCTCGGGCTGGGTCAGCGGGGCCAGCGCAGCCGCGTCCAGCCGCGCGGGCAGGACGATGGAGCGTTCGGCGGCCTTGCGCAGCACGGCGCACACGCGGGCGTGGGCGTACTGCACGTAGTACACCGGGTTGTCCATGGAACGCTGCTTCACCAGTTCCAGGTCGAAGTCGAGGTGGCTGTCGCTCTTGCGCGAAAGGAACATGAACCGCGCGGCGTCGGCGCCCACTTCCTT
Organism: Nitratidesulfovibrio termitidis HI1; assembly: GCF_000504305.1. NCBI lineage: Bacteria > Pseudomonadati > Thermodesulfobacteriota > Desulfovibrionia > Desulfovibrionales > Desulfovibrionaceae > Nitratidesulfovibrio > Nitratidesulfovibrio termitidis. The sequence continues at coordinate 1,106,004 of NZ_KI632512.1, read as the reverse complement.
GACCACGTCGTGCAGGGTTTCGAACTGCCCGGCGCGGGTGGACATGGCGATCTGCTCGCCGTTCTGCAGCAGGTTCACCAACTGCACCAGGATCACGTCGAACTGCTCGGGCCGCTTGCCCAGCGCGGCCACGGCGGCGCGCATGCGCGGCACGTAGCCGTGGTGGTCGGCGCCCCAGATGTCCACGACGAGGTCGAAGCCCCGGTCGTACTTGTTGTCGTGGTAGGCGATATCCGAGGCGAAGTAGGTCAGCGTGCCGTCGGACTTGCGCAGCACACGGTCCTTGTCGTCGCCGAGGGTGGTGGTGCGGAACCACAGCGCGCCGTCCTGCTCGAAGGCGAGACCGGCGGCCTTCAGCCGTTCGAAGGTCTTTTCCACCGCGCCCTCGCGCACCAGCGAAAGTTCGGAGCACCACACCTGGTGCTCCACGCGGAAGTCGGCGAGGTCCTGCTTGATGCCGGCCATGATAGAATTCATGGCGTACTCGAAGCAGCGGTCCTTGCCTTCGTCCTCGGGCAGGTCCACCAGGCCGGGGTTGCTGGCCAGCATCTCGGCGGCAATGTCCTTGATGTAGTCGCCGCGATAGAAATCCTCGGGCAGGGTGAACGGGCGGCCGGTAATCTCCAGCGCGCGCAGCCAGACCGAAAGGCCCAGCAGGCGCATCTGCCGTCCGGCGTCATTGATGTAGTATTCGGTGGTGACATCGTACCCGGCAAAACGCAGCACCCGCGCCAGGCAGTCGCCAAGGGCCGCGCCGCGACCGTGGCCGATGTGCAGCGGCCCGGTGGGGTTGGCGGAAACATATTCCACCTGCGCCTTGCGGCCCGCGCCCACGGTGGTGGCGCCGTAGCGCTCGCCCGCCGCTTCCACGTGCAGCACGGTTTCTCGCCAGAAGTCGGGCGAGTAGGTGACGTTCAGGAAGCCCGGACCGGCGATGTCCACGGAGGCGATGGCCGGGTCGGAATCGCGCAGGGCGCCGGCAAGGCGCGAGGCCAGTTCGCGCGGGGGCACGCCCGCGTCCTTCGAAAGCACAAGGGCGATGTTGGCGGCAAGGTCGCCGAACGACTTGTCGCGGGGCGGTTCAAGGGTGGCCTTTTCGGGCCAGGAAAGCCCCATGTCTTTCACGATGGCCTGAAGGGAGGCCAGCAGCTGCTGACGTGCGCGCATGGATGTATGGTGTCCTGTTGGCTTGTGGGATTGTGCCGTCTGTGTGGGCGGCGGCAGGTCGCGGCGGGCCGAGCGTGGCCACGGCGGGATGATCGCCGTTTGAAAAATGTCCGGCCTCGCGTGGGCGGAAGCGTCCGAAGTTCACCGCATCCGTCGCGTGGTCCGGTGTATTCGGAATTTCCCGGATATGTCCGGAATCCCCCGCAAAGGCCCGCAGGCTGCCTGCCGCGTGGGTGGGCGGGTATGATGCCGCAGGGGCGGGGCGCTTGTTCGAAGAGGGTCGTGTACCAGAAAACGGCGCGACTGCAAAGCCGCCGCAACGCACGGTACCGGCAGGGCGCACGGGGGGGGCGGGAGCGCTGCCGTGACACGCGGTGTGTTTACCGCGTTGCACGCAGGGCCAGCCATGATGTCGCACGGTCGAAAGTGGCCGTGCACGCGAAGGGCCGGGTGCGCATGCGCACACCCGGCCCGTGGGATGTCTGCCTGTTCGCCCGCGCGAGCGGGGAGTGGTCGAGCGAAGCTAGAACGACAGCGCGTCGGCCAGTTCCAGGCTGCCCGCGCCCTCGGCGGTCCAGCCGTCTTCCTCGGCGGCAGGCACGCCAGATGCGGCCCCCATGCCGGTAAGGATGGGCCCCACCATCTTGGTCAGCACGCCCTTGGGGCCAACCTCCACCCAGCGGCGCACTCCGGCGTTCCACTGGTTGGTCACGGTGGCGATCCACTGCACGGAGGACGTCATCTGCCGGGTCATGACCTCGTGCAGCGATTCGCCGTCGGTGACGGCCTGGCCGGTGACGTTGCAGTACACGGCAAAGCGCGGGCGCGACCAGGTGGCCGTGCGCATGGCCCTGGCCAGTTCCTTTGCCGCCTCGTCCATGAGCGGGCTGTGGAAGGCCCCGCTGACGGGCAGGATGATGGCCCGGCCCTTGTGCTCCTTGACTCTGGCGGCGGCATCGGCGATGGCGTCGCGCATGCCGGACAGCACCAGTTGGCCCGGCGTATTGTAGTTGGCGATGCGGATCATCTGGCCGGTGGCCTCGGCGGATTCGGCCACCACGGTTTCCAGATCGGCCTGCGAAAGCTTGAGCACTGCGGCCATGGCCCCCTTGCCGTCGGGGTCGGCCTCGGCCATCAGACGACCGCGCAGGGCCACCAGTTCCAGGGTGCTGTCCACGGAAAGCGCGCCGCAGGCTGCGGCAGCCGCGTATTCGCCCAGGCTGTGCCCGGCGGCGCAGGCGGGGCTGACGCGTCCCGCAAGGCGCAGCCACAGGGACAGGTTGACCACGGTCAGCGCCGGTTGCAGGTTGCGGGTGTCGGCCATGGCCTTGTCGTCGCCGCCGTCCCAGTAGATTTCGCGCAGGGGCAGGCCGCTTGCGCGTTCGGCCTTCTTCCACAGGTCCATGGCCTCGGGCATGGCGTCGGCCACGTCGCGGCCCATGCCGGGTTCCTGCGAGCCTTGGCCGGGGAACAGGATGGCGATGTCGGTACGGTTCATTCGGTGTCGCTCCAGACGTGGGAATGGTGCCGGGTGCATACCGGCGATGTGTTGTGCGGTATCGTGCGCGGGCGGCGCGGTGCCCGTCCCCCTCAGGACGGTGCGCGGCGATGCCGGGCGCGGGCGTGTTGCCCGTTCGCTGCCCGTTCGCTGCCCATTCGCTGCCCATCGCTGATAGTCAAACACGCGCGCGGATGCAAGTGGTGCTGCCATCCTTGCCCGCGCGGCCCGCATGCGGGGGGACACGGGAGGATACGGGTGGCCATGGAAGCGGCCCGAGGCGTGCCGCCATCCCATCCCCATGTCTTTGCGGACATCCCTTGTCGCCGTCCTGACGCTTGCCAGCGCGCGTCGGGGCGGCTACAAGGCCGCCAACTCCCGCGGCCTGGCCGCATCATGTCCCGCATCAGCTCTCGCGACCTTCCCGGACCAGATATCGGACCTTCCCGCAGCAGATCTCGCATCAGGCGCGCGCCGGTCGGTCAATTTTCAGGAGACGCCCATGCCCCCCGCAGATGTCCACGTATCGTTGAAGGAACTGTCCCGGCTGTGTGCCGAGGCCGGGTTTGGCCCGGGCGACGTGCCGGAAACCGCACTGGCCGCGCTGGCGGGCTATCTGGAACTGCTGATGAAGTGGAACCGGGTCATGAATCTGGTGGGCACGCACACATGGCAGGCCACTTTCCGCACCCTGATCGTGGACAGCCTGCACCTGGCGCGCTTTCTGCGCGCGCTGCCCCTGCCGGAAACTCCGGAAACGTGGGATCTTGGCGCGGGGGCGGGGCTGCCGGGCATCCCCCTGCGTGCGATATGGCAAGCGGGCAGCTATCATCTTGTGGATGCGCGCGAGAAGCGCACCCTGTTCCTGTCCAACGTGCTGGCCCGCCATCCCCTGCCGGGCACCGTGGTGTTCCGGGGCAGGGTGCAGGAGTTCATGCCCACGCGGCCCAAGGCGGATTGCGTGGTAAGCCGCGCCTTTCTGCCCTGGCCCGAGGTGCTGGAACTGGTGCGGGGCCATGTGGCCCCCGGCGGCATGGTGGTGTTTCTGGCCAACGAGGGAGCGCCCGCAAGCCTGTCCCCCGGCTGGAAGGCGGCGGCGCGGGCGGAATACGAGGTGCAGGCCCCGCCGCCGCATGGCGCGGGCGGGGCATCCGCGCGGGGGGGACGAAGCGGGCAGAGTGGCGGCGCAGCGTCGAAAGGCGGCGCGGAACCCGCAACCACCACGCGCCATCTGTGGGCACTGGCTCTGGAGTGATGTCGGGTGCCGGGCGGAACTTCGGGAGAAGCCTTGCCCTCAGTCTTGCCCGCAGTCTGCCATAGTCCTGCCTGACGTCTTGCAGGGCGGGCCGGGCTGCCGAAGGGGCGCGAACCGCGCTGGTCGGCTCCCCCAGGGCGGGAACGGACCGGGCAGCGCTACTTTTCGGGCGGGGTGCCCATCAGCGCCCCCAACTGCGACTTGCGGAAGATCAGCCGGGTGGCGGCGGCGTCGGCCTTCTCCGCCACGTCCATGAGGCGTTCGAGGAATTCGAGGATTTCGTAGCGCCGTTCTTCGGGCGAATATTCGAATTCGTCGTCCAGACGTTCTGACGACAGGTATTCCTCGAGTTCGTCGAGATACTTCATGTTCAGCATGGCGGCGTCTCCATGGGCCGACGGGGCTGACCCGGCGGTGCGGTGTGGTGGCGGCGCGCGGCGGCGCGGTTGTCCGGTTCGCGCAGTGCTCTAACGTATTTCGCGGCGCAGGTGAAGCGGTTGCCGGTGCTTTTGCCGCACCCGGCCCCGCTGGCGATGCGCCAACGTTTCGCGTATATCCCCCCTGCGCGGTCCACGGGCCGCAGCCCTTTTTCACGGCAGGAAGCCATGAGCGCGCACACGCCCGAAACATCTCCCCCGACCGCCTCCCTTGCCGGGCACCCGGAAGCCGAGGGCAACGGCGAATCACGCCATCTTCAGGACAGCGAACGACGGAACCCGGCGCGGCGATCGCCGCGAACCCCGCAAGCTGGGCTGCGCGCCGCCGTCGTGGCGTTGTGTTCGCCGGGCGGACGCGCCGTGTTGCTGGCCCTGCTGGCCTTCGGCGTGGCCTTTGCCATGCGCATGCTGGAATACCCGGCCTGGCAGACCCCGGAATACCAGTTGGACGGCGAATACCTGCTGGCCACGCATGACGCCTATCACTGGACGGCGGGGGCGGATGGCTTCGAGTTCGGCGCGGGGCACCCCATGTCCGAACTGGTGCGCTACGTGGCCCTGTTTACCGGGTCCACGTCCGGGGCCGTGGGCTTCTGGCTGCCGCCGGTCATGGGCAGCCTGCTGGCGGTGGCCGTGTTTGCCTGGGCCGCCGCGCTGGGCGGCATGGAGGCGGGGCTGTGCGCCGGGGTGCTGGCCTCGCTGGCGCCCGGCTTTCTGGCCCGCACCCTGCTGGGCTACTGCGACACCGATCTGGTAACCCTGCTGTTCGCCCTGGTGGCCGCGCTGGGGCCGGGCCTGTGGCTGGCCCCGCGCCTGTGCACCCTGCCGGAGATGGCCGTGGCCCTGTACCGCTGGCTGCGGCGCGGGCGTACGCCCGCCGCCGCTGTGGCTTCCGGCGCCGCTGCGGATGCGGATGCGGACGGGGACGCGGCGGACGGGGCAACGGATGCCGACGACACCCTTGCCCCCCGCTGGATGGCCGTGCTGTTGTGCAGCGGCCTGCTGGGCTGGTGGTCGCAGGAATGGCATTCCATGTTTCCGTATCTGGTGCGCTACTACGCGCTGCTGGTGCCCGGCCTGGCCGTGGTGTTCGGCAGGCGCGGCAAGCGGGCCGACCTGATGGTGGGCGGCCTGCTGTATGCCCTGCCCCTGCTGGGCGGTTGGCCGGGCTTTGCCGGGGCGGCGCTGCTGGCGGTGGGGCTGCGCGGTCCGTGGCCCTTCCTGCGGGCGCTGGCCGAACGGCGGGTGGTGCACGCCGGGCTGTGGCTGGTGGTGCTGTGGCTGGTGGCCGATGCCGAAGTGTTCCGGACCATGCTGAATTCGGCCCAAAGCTACATCAAGCGGGCGGGCGACGCCGTGGCCCAGCCCGACGGCGACGTGCTGGTCTATCCTTCCGTGGCCCAGAGCATCATCGAGGTGCAGGATCTTTCGGTGGCGGAAGTGCTGGCCTACTTCCACCCGTGGATGCCCGCCGCATTGGCCGGGCTGGCCGGGTTCGGCATCGCGCTGGTGGCGCGCCCGGCGGCGCTGTTCCATCTGCCGCTGGCGGTGCTGGCCTTCCTGTCCATCAAGCTGGGCGGGCGCATGGTCATGTTCGGCGCGCCGGTGATGGCCCTTGGCATCTGCATGCCGGTGCACTGGCTGGCGGGCCTTGTGCTGCGCGACAACTTCTACCGCACCGCCGGACGGCTGCTGGTTTCCGCCGTGCTGCTGGTGGTGCTGGGCGCGCCGTACCTTGAAGTGATTCCGGCCATGACCCAGGGGCCCATCATCAACCGGCGGCATGCGGCGGCGCTGAAATTTTTGCGCACCAACACGCCGGAAGATGCCATGATCTGGAACTGGTGGGACTGGGGCTATTCCACCCACCACTTCGCGCACCGTTCGACCATCGCCGACGGCGCGAGCCATGGCGGGCCTTCGCTGTTCGTGCCTGCCGCCGTGTATGCCTCGGACAACCCGCGCTTTGCCCGGCAGATCATCAAGTACGCGGCCAGCAAGGGGAACATTCCCGGCAACGTTTTCGAGGGCATGAACAACCACGCCGCCGACGACCTGATGCGCAGGCTGGCCGCCCGAAAGGAGCCGCTGGTGGCCGCGCAGGGCAGGCAGTATCTGGTGGTCAGCTTCGACATGCTGCGCCTGGGCTTCTGGATAACCACCTATGGCCGCTGGGATTTTCTGGCCAAGGAAGGGCGCGGCTACCAGATAGCCTCCATCAGCAAGCCGTTGCAGTTCAGCATGGAAAACGGCGTGGTGCTGGTGCAGAACATGGACCCGGTGTACGCGGAATCCATCGACGTGCTCGACGATACCGGCCTGCAACGCCAGATGTACTTCCGGTTCAATGGGCGGCACTTCATCTTCAACCGCACCACCGGCGACAAGCTGGTCATCGACGATGACATGTACAACACGCTGATGGTGCAGCTGCTGCTGTCGTCACCGGAAGACCCGCGCTTTACGCCGTACTTCAGGCTGGTGTTCGATAATGTGCATACGCGCGTGTACGAAGTGTTGTAGCGGGTGACGCCATCCGCCAGATTGCCTGTGTTGCTTTTGGGTCAGTTGCGCTGGAAGGCGCGCAACGTGCGGATGCCGGAGTTGCGGCGAAAGCACCCTTCGCGGCTAATGATGATACGGTGAGCCGCGCAGGATGCAGTCCGCGCGGTACAACTGCTCCAGCAGCACCACGCGGGCCATCTCGTGGGGGAAGGTCATGGGGCCAAGGCAGACGCGCAGGGCGGCCCGTTTCAGGACGGCATCGTCCAGGCCGTAGGCGCCGCCGATGACGAAGCACGGCACCGCCGTGGCGTTTTCCGTCAGTCTGTCCAGCAGCGCGGCGAATTCGCGCGAGGTGTGGGCCTTGCCGCGTTCGTCCATACATACCACGATGTCGGCGGGGCCAAGGGCCGCCAGCAGGCGCGCGCCTTCGTCGGCGTTGCGTTTGGCGGGCGGCAGGGCGGCGTCGCCATCGCGGACCAGGGTTTCGGTCACGCGCCAGGTGTGGCGCAGCCGTTCCAGGTAATGCGCGGCGGCCTGCTGCCAGAACGGCGTCTTCAGCTTGCCCACCGCCAGCAGGCGCAGTGATTTCACGAAACCTCCGGATGCGTGTGTTCCCGGGCCATGGTCTACCCCGGCGCGGAACGGGCGGCAAGCCGTATGGCGCGGCACGACGCCCGGCCATGTTTCCCGCCTTTTCCTGTCACGCCTGATCCAACAACGGATTGCCTGATGCTGGATTGCCAGATGCTGAATTGCCAGATGCTGAATATGGACGATGCCGCCGCGCTGCTGCGCGCGGGACGGGTGGTGGTGTTCCCCACCGAGACCTTTTTCGGGGTGGGCTGCCTGGCCACCCATGCCGGTGCCGTTGACGAGGTATACCGGGTGAAGCGCCGCGCCCACCGTCTGGCCCTGCCGGTCATCGTGGGCCATGTGGGCCAGTTGGCGCAGGTGGCGGCCCCCATGGGGCCGGTGGCGGAAGACCTGGCCCGGCACTTCTGGCCGGGGCCGCTGTCCATCCTGCTGCCTGCCGCGCCCGGCGTGCCCGTACCGCTTACCGGGGGCACGGGGCGCGTGGCCGTGCGCCTGACCCCGCATCCCGTGGCCCGCGAGTTGTGTCTGCTGGCCGGTGGGCCGCTGGTTGCCAGCAGCGCCAACATCAGCGGACGCCCTGCCGTTACCCGTGCCGCCGATCTTGACCCGGAACTGCTGGCCGAGGTGCCCGGGGTGCTGGACCTGCCCCCCGCGCCGCCCGGCGGGTTGCCCTCCACGCTGGTGGAGGTGCTGGATGAGGGGGGCGGAACTGGCGGCGGAACTGGTGACGGGGTTGGCGGCGCTGCGCCGCGCCTGCTGGTGTTGCGGGCCGGGGCCGTGTCGGCGCAAGCCCTGCGCGATGCCGGGTATGTGGTGGAGTGATCTGCCGGGGATTTCCTACCGGGACGGTACAAAAAATTTTTGTCGGATAAGGGCGGAAAGGCAGCCGCAATGCCCTGCAGGACAGGCGCTGTGTGGTGGCGGCAACACCGCTGGCAAAAAAGTTGAACTGATTGTGCAACCGGTTCGTGTTGTCTTGCCGCCGGGATTGGCGGATAAAATAAAGTAAAAACAGAAGGATGTGTGCAGGCTTGAAGGCGGGGGAACATGCGGGCAGTCGTTGCCGCACGTTGGCACACCGCTTGCTATATCCTGATCACCTTCCTTTCTTTGCAGAGAGCCGGTCCTACAGGGGTGTGGGACCGGTTTTTCTTTTGCGTTCCGTCCACCGCCGTGTGCGGGCGCGGTTTTCGTCCGCCGGGCCGTGCCGCCTTTTTCCGCATGCGCGCCTCAGGGCCGCTGCGTCCATTTTTCTTGCTGGAAAGGTATCCCTAGCAATTCCATGCTCTTGTCCAGTACTTCCTGCACGGTGATGGCGGCCATGCACGGAAAGGCGCCGTCGGAATCAGCGGTACCATTGCGGCTTTTTTCGCCGTGCGGGCTTGCGTTGCCTTGCCCCCGGTCGCAACCCAGCGTGCGCAGGGTGGCGGAACAGGGGGCACATTCCAGCGGGCTGACCAGCGCCGCCGCCCCATGTGGACGCCACACCCCGGCGGGGGCCGGACCGAACAGCGACAGCACCGGCACGCCGTGCAGCGCGGCAAGGTGCAGTGGACCGGAATCGTTGCCGATCACCAGACGTGCGCGGCGCAGCAGATGCGCCAGTGCGTCGTGGTCGGCAGGGGTGACCACCGGTATCTCCTCCGCCTCCGGTTGTCCTTCCGGCATCAGGTCGGCCCGTTCAAGACCACGCTCCAGTTCCGCCGGACCCAGCACGTACAACGGATTGTACCCGGCCCGGAACAACGCCCCGGCCACGAGGGCGAACCGCCGGGGCGGCCACTGCTTGGATCGGTGTCCCGCACCCGGCACCAGCACCACGGTGCGCGAATCCGCGCCTTCCCAGCCGCCGAACAGGGTTTGCCATGTGTCCTGCCAGTCCGCGTCCCAGCGGGGCGGGCAGGGCAGGGCGGACGGGGGGATGCGTTGAAGCCGGGTCCGGAGCGATTCGGTGACGTGGCAGGTGGGCATGGCGGGTTCGGATGTCCGGCCATCCGCGTCCGCATCGCCCTCGTCCGGCATGTCCGGCATGTCCGACATGTCCGGCATGTCCGGCATGTCTGGCCCGGCTGTCAGGCAGGGCAGGGGCACCACGCGCGGGTGGGCGGCCACCGGTGCGCGGTCCAGACAGAACCACGCCACTGTGGCCCCGGCCAGGGCGTCCGGCCAGTCCGTTCCCCCTCTCGTCGCCCCGCCCTCGTTGTTCCTCCCGCCATCCGTGCCTCCGTACAGCCCGTCCAGCGCCCGGCGCATGGCCGGAGGGCAGGGCACATAGCCCAACGGGGCCAGCCAGCGCATGCGTTCCATGTTGCCCGTGAACAACAGACGGGGCGCGCACCCTTGCGCCGCGGCGTGTTCCGTCCCCGCGCCGCCTGGCTTCATGTCCAGCGTATCCGCCCCCCGCGCCAGCGCCAGCAGGGCGGGCCAGGCGCACAGGAAGTCGCCCAGCGCGCCGTTGTGCACGGCTATCAACTTGTCACTTTTCATCTCTGCGCGTACTCTGTGAAAGTGGTGTCGTATCCTCGCCGCCTTCCGGGACAGCCCGTTCCGGCTTGCGGCAGCGAGGCGGACGGCCAAAACAGCCCGTCCGCAACCTCGTCACATCAACCTCGTCCACAACCGGCAAGAACGGACACGCCCGCCATGGAACACCGCGTCCCCTGCCCGCACTGCGGCGGCCCCGTGGTCATGTACCGCAACCCCGCGCCCACCGTCGACATCCTCATTCACGAGCCGGGGCGGGGCATCGTGCTCATCCGGCGGCGCAACGAGCCGCCCGGCTGGGCGCTGCCCGGCGGGTTCATCGACTACGGCGAATCGGCAGAGGCGGCGGCGGTGCGCGAGGCCCGCGAGGAAACCGGGCTGGACGTGGAACTGACCGGCCTTGTTGGGGTGTATTCCGACCCGGACCGCGACCCGCGCCACCACACCCTCAGCGTGGTTTACGCCGCGCGGGTGCGTGGCGGTGGCGTCACCCCGGTGGCGGGGGCTGTTGCCGGGCCGTCGCCAGGGGGCGCTGCCTCCCCCGTTGCCCTCCCCATGGCGGGTGACGACGCGGCAGACGCCAGGTTCTTTGCACCGGACGATCTGCCGCAAACCATGGCCTTCGACCATGCGAAAATCATCGCCGACTGGCTGCGCGACCGGGGCCGTTGCCCGGAGCGCACGGGGGAAGGGGCCTGAAGCGGCCCCGCACGGTCGGTGAAACGTGCCGCGCCGCCTGGCGGCGCGCTGGTTTCGCCGGGGCCGCCGCCCCGGCATGACGGGACGCACGCGCCGGATGGCGCGCAACGCGTCGCGCGGGTACGCCGCGCGCGCAAGGGGAGGAACGCGCAATCATGCGACGTGAGGTCGTTTTCGTCACCTCGGAAATGTATCCCTTTTCCAAAAGCGGGGGGCTGGGCGACGTGCTGGGCGCGCAGCCCCTGGCCCTGCACCGCATGGGCGTGCCCACTTCGGTGATCACGCCGTTCTACGGTCGCCTGCGTACGGCGGACTACGGCATCCACCTGACCATCTCCGACTGTCACGTGGGCTACCCGTGGGATCCCATCACCTGCGATGTCTACGAGGCCGACTACCACGGCATGAAGGTGTACTTCGTGCATCGTGGCGAATATTTCGACCGCCGCTACTACTACAACGACCACAAGGGCGACTATTTCGACAACTGCGAGCGGTTCATCTTCTTCTGCCGCGCCGTCATGGCGCTGCTGCGCCGCCTGGGCACGCCGCCCGCCGTGCTGCACGCCAACGACTGGCAGAGCGGGCTGGTGCCCGCCTATCTGCACTTCTGGCGGCAGACCGACCCGTTCTGGGCCGACACGCGCAGCGTCATGACCATCCACAACCTGGCCTTCCAGGGGCGGTTTGCCTCGCGCCTGTTCACCGGCTGCGGCCTGCCGCCGCAGGCATGGACCATGAGCGGGGTGGAATTCTGGGGCGACTTCAACCTGCTGAAGGCGGGCATCGCCTATGCCGACATGGTCACCACGGTCAGCCCCAGCTACGCCCGCGAAATCCTGGGGCCTGCCTACGGCTGCGGACTGGAGGGCATTCTGCAGGCCCGCCAGCACGCGCTGCACGGCATCCTGAACGGGGCGGACTACGGCATCTGGAACCCGGCGCAGGACAAGTTTCTGCCGTGCCGCTACGGGCCCGACGATCCGCAGGGTTTTGCCGGCAAGCAACGGTGCAAGGCGGCCCTGCTGGACGAACTGGGCCTTGCGCCGGAACTGGCCCACCGGCCCGTGCTGGGCTTCATCGGGCGGCTGCGCGGGCAGAAGGGCATAGACCTGCTGCTGGACATAGTGCCCCGGCTCATGGAGCGCAACGTGGGCGTGATCATCCTGGGCGAGGGCAACCTTGCGCACGAGGCGCGGGCGCTGGACCTTATGGAAACCTACCGGGGCAGGCTGTGCGCCATCGTGGGCTATACGGAAGACCTGGCCCACCGCATCCAGGCGGGCAGCGACATCTTTCTCATGCCCTCGCGTTACGAGCCGTGCGGCCTGACCCAGATGTACGCCCTGCGCTACGGCACCCCGCCCGTGGCCACCGCCGTGGGCGGCCTGCGCGACACCATCATGCCGTGGCCGTCGCCCGAGGCCACCGGCTTCACCTTCGGGCGGAGCGACCCGCAACTGTTCCTCGAAGCCATCCTGGACGCCGTGCACTACTGGGAGCACGACACCGAAGGCTGGCGGGCCATGATGATCCGCGCCATGGGCCAGGACTTTTCGTGGGAGCGGGCCGGGCGCAGCTACGTGAACCTGTACCGGCAACTGGGATTCGACTTTTCCTGATTTCGGTTTGCCACTGCCGCAACACGCCCCGTCTCCTTCTGACCGGTTGACCCCAAGCCACGGAATGCACACGCCATGCAGCTTACCCACCCCGCCTTCATAGAGCCCTTCGACCTGTACATGTTCGGCAAGGGCGAACACTGGGACCTTTACCGGGTGCTCGGCGCGCATCCCGCCACGCAGGACGGCGCGGAAGGCTACCGGGTGGCCGTGTGGGCGCCCTCCGCCCGCGAGGTGCATCTGGTGGGCGACTTCAACGACTGGCGCTGGGGCGAATATCCGCTGTACCCGGTGGGCGTTTCCGGCGTGTGGGCGGCCTTTGTGCCCGGCATGCGCAAAGGCGCGTTGTACAAGTTCGGCATCCGCACCGGTGACGGCGACAACGGCGGCGGGCGCATCGTCTACAAGACCGACCCCTTCGCCCTGTACGCCGAAATGCGGCCCGGCGTGGCCGCCGTGGCCTGGGACATCGACAATCACCAATGGGCCGACGGCGACTGGATGCAGCGCCGCGCCGAGACGGGGCCGCCGCTCAAGCAGGCGGTGTCCATCTACGAAGTGCACGCGGGCTCGTGGCAACGCAAGACCGACGGCACGGGCGTGGGTGGTCATCCCTTCCTGTCGTGGGACGAACTGGGCGACGGGCTGATTCCGCACGTCCAGAACCTGGGCTTCACACACATCGAGCTGCTGCCCGTGGCGGAACATCCGCTGGACCAGTCGTGGGGCTACCAGACCGGGCACTACTACGCGCCCACGTCGCGCCACGGCAGGCCGGAAGACTTCAAGCGCTTCGTGGACCGCTGCCATCAGGCGGGCATAGGGGTTATCCTCGATTGGGTGCCCGCGCACTTTCCCAAGGACGACTGGAGCCTTGGCCGCTTTGACGGCACGGCCCTGTTCGAGCACCTGGACCCCCGCCGGGGCGAGCACCCGGACTGGGGCACCTTCATCTTCAACTACGGTCGGCACGAGGTGCGCAACTTTCTGCTGGCCAACGCGCTGTACTGGCTGCGCGAGTTCCACATCGACGGCCTGCGCATGGACGCCGTGGCCTCCATGCTCTACCTCGACTACTCGCGAGAGGGCGGCGACTGGCTGCCCAACGAACACGGCGGGCGCGAGAACCTGGACGCCGTGGAATTCCTGCGCCAGCTCAACGTGGTGGTGCACGGGCAGTTTCCCGGGGCCATGACCATAGCGGAAGAATCCACGGCCTGGGCCGGGGTGTCGCGCCCGGTGTACACTGGCGGCCTTGGCTTCACCTTCAAGTGGAACATGGGCTGGATGCACGACACGCTGGACTACTTCCGGCACGAGCCTGTGCACCGCGCCTACCACCACAATGCGCTGACCTTCTCGCTGCTCTACGCCTTCACCGAGAATTTCGTGCTGCCGCTCTCGCATGACGAGGTGGTGCACGGCAAGGGCGCGCTGCTTTCCAAGATGCCCGGCGATGCGTGGCAGCAGCAGGCCAGCCTGCGCGCGCTGTACGCCTACATGTGGGCGCATCCGGGAAAGAAGCTGCTGTTCATGGGCGGCGAGTTCGGCCAGTGGAACGAATGGGACGAAAGCCGCGCGCTGGACTGGTGCCTGTACCAGTTCCCCGCGCACGGGGGCATCCACGCCCTGCTGCGCGACCTGAACGGAATCCTGCGGCGCGAACCGGCCATGCACGTGCACGACCACGACTGGACGGGCTTTCGCTGGATGGACTTTTCCGACTGGGGCGGCTCGGTGATCAGTTTCGTGCGGCTGTGCGAAGGCGCCCCGCCCGTGCTGTGGGTGTTCAACTTCACCCCGGTGGTGCGCGAATACTACCGGGTGCCCGCGCCCAAGGGGGGCGTCTGGCGCGAGGTGCTGAACACCGACAGCGAATACTACGGGGGCTCCAACGTGGGCAACGGCGGTGAATTGCAGGCCCGCACCGACGAGTGGGGCGGGGGGCACCACCTTGTGCTGACCCTGCCGCCGTTGGCGGGGGTGGCCCTGATGCCGGGGTAGGCCGAGCGCGCGCCGAAGGCGCGGCGATCCGCACGGCATGAAAGAGAACCTCGTTGCCCCCGGAAGCCCGCGCGGCCTGTCCTCCCTCCTCGTTCTTTCCCCTGCCTTTCCCCTTCACCTTCGGGCCGCAATTGCGTAGATTCCGCCCGTCCTCGCAGCGTGCATGAGGCACGCCGCGCGGGCGCATTCCGGAACCGCAGAGACACACATGACCCAACCGAGAATCATCGTGCACGGCGGCGCGTGGACCATCCCCGCCGACCGGCAGCAGGCCCACATCGACGGCTGTCGCGCGGCGGTGGACGCCGTGTGGGGCGAACTGCAACGCGGCATGCCCGCGCTGGAGGCCGTGCGCCGGGCCGTCAACGTGCTGGAGGCCGACCCCACCTACGACGCCGGGCGCGGAGCCGTGCTGAACGCCGAGGGGCAGATAGAACTGGACGCCGCCATCATGGACGGCGCCACCCTGAACTTCGGGGCCGTGGCGGCGGTGCGCAACTTCCTGCACCCCGTGGACATCGCCCGCAAGGTCATGGACACCGAATTCTGCTTTCTGGTGGGCGAAGGGGCGGAACGCTTTGCGCATGAAGCGGGCATTGGAGCCATCGACCCCGCCGAACTGGTGGTAGAGCGGGAAGTGCGCCTGTACAACGAACTGCGCGCCCGCGCGGGCTTTTCCACCCACGACGCCTTCCGGCCCCAGGCCGGGATGAACGGGGCAGCCGGGGAAACGGCTTCCATGGACGGCACCGCGTGCAACTGCCCGGCAGGACCGGAACCGGCCATGCCCAAGGGCACGGTGGGGGCGGTGGCGCTGGATGCGGCGGGCAACATCGCCGCAGCCACCTCTACTGGCGGCACCCCCATGAAACGGCCCGGCCGGGTGGGTGATTCCCCCTTGTGCGGTGCGGGCACCTATGCGGACAACGAAACCGGCGGGGCTTCCGCCACCGGCTTCGGCGAAGGCATCATCCGCGTGCTGATGACCCGTTCCGCCTGCGACTTTCTGCGCGATGCCAACGCATCCCCCGCTGACGCCGCCCGCAAGGCCATCGACCTGCTGCACCGCCGGGTGGCGGGGCACGCCGGGCTGATCATGCTGGACAGGCAGGGCCGCTACGGCGTGCACTGCAACACCGAGCACATTGCCCATGCCTATGCCCTGCCGGGCGGGGGCATCCATGCGGATGTGGAATTGCGGCGCTGACGCTGGTAACGGCTTCGTGAAACACGCATGGCGGCAGCAGGCTTCGGTCTGTTGCCGCCTTTCGCATGTGTCATCCGGCCTGCTCCCCGCGCACGGGCCATGCGCCATTGCAAGGAGCGCGCGCCTCCATAGGCGTATGGACAGCCCGCGCGAATGCGCATAGCCTGTGCGGCATGCGTGCGGAACCGTTGCTGATAACCCTTGGCGATGCCAACGGCCTTGGGCCGGAACTGGCGTGCCGCCTGCTGTCCGGCCACCTGCCTGCCCATCTGCCCCCCCATCTGGCAAACCGGGTGTTGTTGCTGCTGGGGGCGGAAGCCTCGTTGCGGGCGCATCTTGCCCTTGCGGGCAACATTCCCTTCTGGACACGGGTGGACGATCCGGCGCGAGCGCTGGCGGCAGACGCCGCTCCCGGCGTGTACCTGTACGAGCCGCCGGGGCTTGCCGACATCCGCGTGCAGGTGGGCCAGGCCACCCCGGACGGGGGCAAGGCGGCGGGGGTGGCCCTTGCCACGGCCTGCGACCTGCTGCTGGCCGCGCCTGCGGGCGCTACCTCCTCGCGCGGACGCCGAGGACTGGTCACCCTGCCGCTGCACAAGGCCATGCTGCATGCCGCCGGGTACGACGTGCCCGGCCATACCGAATATCTTGCCCGACGCGCGGGCCTTGGCGACGACGAGGTGTGCATGCACCTTGGCGGCGACGTGCTGCGCGTCAGTCTGGTGACCACCCACCCGCCGCTGCGCGATGTGCCCGGCCTGATCACCCGGCAGCGGGTGCTGCACTGCCTGCGCCTGACGGCGGCCCACGCGAGGGCCATCGGGGCTGCGGGACCGGTTGCCGTGTGCGGGCTGAACCCCCACGCCGGGGAATCGGGCCGCATCGGCAGCGAGGAAATCGACGTCATCGCCCCGGCGGTGGCCGACGCCGTGGCCGAAGGGCTGGATGTCATCGGGCCGCTGCCTGCCGACACGCTGTTCGTCAAGGCGGCGCGCGGGGCCTATGCCGCCGTGCTGGCCATGTACCACGACCAGGGGCTGGCCCCCCTGAAGATGCTGCATTTTTCCGACGCCGTGAACGTGACCCTGGGGTTGCCTTTCGTGCGCACCTCGGTGGATCACGGCACGGGCTTCGACATCGCCGGAACCGGCACGGCGGACACCGGCAGCTTTGCCGCCGCGCTGCGCCTTGCCTGCACCCTTTGCGACGGAAAGGACTGAGCCATGTACCTGGGAATCGACGTCGGCGGCACGCATACCGATGCCGTGGTCATGGATGGCCGCACCATAGCGGCCAGCGTCAAGGTGCCCACCGACCATCACGACCTGCTGGCCTCGGTGCGCGCTGCCATGCAGGGGCTGTTGCAGGTGGTGACGCCGGAGCGCATCACCCGCATGAACCTCAGCACCACGCTGTCCACCAACGCCATCGTGGAAGGCAAGACCGAGGACGTGGCGGTGGTGGTGTCCGCCGGGCCGGGCATCGACCCGGAGCACTTCCGCGTGGGGCGGTTCTACTTTCCGGTGGGCGGCTCCATCGACCACCGTGGCGAGGAAATTGCCCCCCTCGACCCGGCGGAAATGGCGCGGGTGTCCACCGCCTGCTGCGATGCGGGCGTGCGCCTGTTCGCGGCGGTGGGCAAGTTTTCCATCCGCAATCCTTCGCACGAGACGGCCATGGGCGAAGCCCTTGGCGCGCGCAGCGGCGGCAGCCCCGCAAGCTGCGGCTGCGGCGACTTCGTCTCGCTGGGGCACCGCCTGTCGGGCCAACTGAACTTTCCGCGCCGGGTGGCCACGGCCTACTACAATTCGGCGGTGTGGCGGGTGTACAACCGCTTTGCCGACGCCATAGAGCAGTCGGCCCGCGAATTCGGCATCACCGCGCCTATCCACATACTGAAGGCCGACGGCGGCACCATGCCGCTGGCCGTTTCGCGCGAGCTGCCGGTGGAATCCATCCTGTCCGGCCCGGCGGCCAGCGTCATGGGCATCATCGCCCTGTGCGACATCCGTGAAGACTGCGTGATCCTGGACATCGGCGGCACCACCACGGACATCGCCGTATTTGCCTGCGGATCGCCGGTCATCGAGAAGGACGGCATAGAGGTGGGCAGCTACCCCACGCTGGTGCGCGCGCTGAAGACGCGGTCCATCGGGGTGGGCGGCGATTCGCGCCTGCACGTGGCCGCCGGGGCGGTGCGCGTGGGGCCGGAACGGGCCGGGGCCAGCATGGCCATGGGCGGCAAGCGGCCCACGCTCATCGACGCGCTGAACTACCGGGGCCATGCCGCCGTGGGCGACGTTGCCGCTTCCGCGCGGGGCATCCGAGAACTGGCAGGACTGTGGGACCTGTATCCGGAACGGCTGGCCGACGACGCCATTGCCGAGGCCGTGGCGCGCATCCGGGCCGCCGTCACCGACCTGGTGGACGAGGTCAACGCCCGCCCGGTGTACACCATCATGGAACTGTTGCAGGGCAGGGTGGTGGAACCCGCCGCCGTGTACCTGATGGGCGGCCCGGCCAGGGTGATGCAGCCCTTGCTGGCCCCGGCGCTGGGCAAGCGGGTGGAGGTGCCGGACGACTTCGCCGTGGCCAACGCCATCGGCGCGGCGCTGACCCGCACCACGGCGGAACTGGAGCTGTTTGCGGACACCGAAAAGGGCGTGCTGTTCATCCCCACCCTGGGCGTGGAACGCAAGACGGGCCGGGGCTTCGACCTGGAACGGGCCAAGGCGGACGCGCGCACTGCGTTGCTGGAACACCTTGCGGGCCTTGGCGTTACCGGCGGCGAGGCGGCGGTGGAGGTGGTGGAGGCCTCGTCGTTCAACATGGTGGGCGACTACGGCACCGTGGGGCGCAACATCCGCGTGAAGTGCCAGGTGCGGCCCGGCATAATGGGCGAGCAGGGCAACGGTCGGAACGCCTGCGGCTGCACACCCTGCGCCGACGAGGCCGGAGCGTGAAGAAGAAGCTTTCGCTGGGCGCGCTTGGGGCAATGTGTCTGCTGCGTGGGGCGACCTGCCTGCGGCGCACCCGTCTGCTGTTGTGTGTCGGGGCGATCATGCTGGCGTGTGCCGTGCTGCCGGATGGCTGGGGCAGGGTGCCCGGTGTGAATGGCAGTGCCGCCGGTATTGCCGGTGAATTCGGTGCCTCCGGGGCCATGGCCGCCACGGGAAGCACCTCGGCCAATGCCGCTGTTGACGGCCCCACTGCGCCTGTGGTTCCCGCGCCCAAGGTCGCTGCGCCCAAGGCGCCGTCCATTCCCGAGGTGTCCGTTCCCGGCGTGTCTGGCCCTGCCAGAACTGTCAGTCCGGCAGCCCCCAAGGTGACGGAGGGCATGCCCGCGTCCGGGGCACGGAGTCACGGCGAACCTTCCCTTTCCGACATGATCGGCCAGATGCTCATGATGGGTTTTCGCGGGGCGGAAGCGCAGGCCGTGGCTCCGAGCGCGAGTGACGTGCTGGGGTTGGGCGGGCTGCTGCGGTCGTTGCCCAGCGCAAAGAAGGCAAACGCGACCAATGCGTCAAAGGCAGGCGCGACTGCCACAACTGGCGCTACCGCTTCAGCGGGCTCAGCGGGCGCAGCAGGCACATCCGGCTCCTCGGGCACCTACGGCGTGAACGAGGTGCTGGACGACATCCGGGCCGGGCGCGTGGGCGGGGTCATCCTGTTCGACCGTGACATGGCCTCCGGCAGCCCGGAACGCAACATCATTTCCCCCAAACAGGTGCGCACGCTGTCCGCCGCGTTGCAGTCCGCGGCCTCTGCGTCCGCCACCCGGCTGCCGCTGTTCGTGGCCGTTGATCAGGAAGGGGGGCGGGTGCAGCGGCTGAAGCCGGAGCGCGGCTTCACCCAGTACCCTCCGGCGCGTCAGCTGGGACAGGGCACGGTGGCTGAAACCCGGCAACGGGCCGTGGCCATGGGGCGCGAACTGGCCGATGTGGGGGTGAACCTGAACTTCGCGCCGGTGGTGGATGTGGACGTGAACCCGGACAGCCCGGCCATCGGCAGGCTGGGGCGGTCCTACGGGCGCGACCCGCGCACGGTGGCGGCCCACGCGGCGGCGTTCATCAACGGCATGGCGCAGGCGGGCGTGGTGTCGTGCCTCAAGCATTTTCCCGGCCACGGCAGCGCCCGCGCCGATTCGCACCTGGGGGTCACCGACGTGTCCGCCACGCATCGTCCCGAAGAACTGTGGCCCTACCGCACCCTGTTGCGCCCGGTGGGCAATGCCTGGGCCGATGGTTGGGGCGGCATGGTCATGGTAGGGCACCTGTACGACAACCGGCTGGACGCGGCGCACCCGGCAACCCTGTCGCGCCCGACCATCGACGGGTTGCTGCGCCGCGACATCGGCTGGCGGGGCGTGGTCATCACCGACGACTTGCAGATGGGCGCCATCACCGAGCGCTACCCGCGGGAAGACGTGGTGTTCCGTGCCGTGGACGCCGGGGCGGACATTCTGCTGTTCGGCAACAACCTGCGCTGGCAGCCGGACCTGACCGCGCGGGTGCATGCCACGCTGACCGGCCTTGTGCAGTCGGGGCGCATTTCCGCAGACCGCATCCGCCAGTCGTACCAGCGTATCGCCCGGCTGAAGGGGCTGCTGCGCGCGGGCGACGGAGCGTTGGGCGGCAGCGGCCTTGGCGTGCCCGAGTTACCTGATGTCAAGGATGGAACCGAGCGAGGGCGGGTAGGCATCGGCGTGGGAACTTCCATCGCGCCGTAACTGCGGTCGCGGCGTTGTCGGTTGGCAGGCGCGTCGGAATGCGTGTGCCATCCGGTCTTTCCTTCCTCGCGCATGGCGGATAGGGTGCGGCCCGTCCCGCCACATGCCGCTCACTGTTCATGGCAGCTCGGAGCAATCCCTTTCTTACGGTATCACCACATGCACATCGTTCTGTACCATCCGGAAATTCCGCCCAACACGGGCAACGTGGCGCGACTGTGCGCGGCCACGCGCACGGAGTTGCACCTCATCGAGCCGCTGGGCTTCAGCCTGGATGACCGCTACCTGAAACGGGCAGGGCTGGACTACTGGCCGCACGTGAACCTTTCCGTGTGGCCGGACTGGCAGGCCTACCTGGACGGGCCGGGGCGCGAACGCCGCCTGGTCATGACCAGCGCCCGCGCGGGGGCGGCGGTGCACCGTTTTGACTTCACGGAGCGCGACGCCCTTGTGTTCGGACCGGAAACCACCGGCCTGCCCGCCGATGTACTGGATGCCACGCCGCACCATGTGCGCATCCCCATCTGGGGCGAGGTGCGCAGCCTTAACCTGTCCACGGCCACGGGCATCGTGCTGTATCAGGCGTTGGCGCACACCGGGGCGCTGGAAGGCCGCTGATGGATTTCCTGTGGGGCGCGTGGGGGGCGTGGGGTCTGCTGGCCGTGCCGCCGCTGGCCCTGCTGCTGGACCTGTGGCTGGGCGATCCGCGCGGCCTGCCGCACCCGGTGTGTGGCGTGGGCCGCGTGCTGCACCGGGCGGAGGCATTTGCCCGTCGCCATGCCGATGGCCTGCCGGAAGGGGCACGCCCCGCCGCGCTGCGCCGGGCAGGCGTGCTTGCGGTCGTGACCGTGGCGGGCGGCACCGCGCTTGCCGTGTGGGGATTGACCTGCCTGCCCCTGCTGGCCCCGTGGCTGGGTGCGCTGGTGGCCGTGTATTTTGCGTGGGCCGGACTGGCGCTGGGCAGCCTGCTGCGCGAGGGGCGGCGTACCCTGCATGCCATAGAACACGGCACGCTGGACGAGGCCCGCACGGCAGTGTCCATGCTGGTCAGCCGCGACACGGCGCAACTGGACCGTCCGGACCTGCGCCGCGCGCTGGCCGAAACGCTGGCCGAGAATTTCAACGACGGCTTCGTGGCCCCGTTGTTCTGGCTGCTGCTGGGCGGCCCCGCCGCGCTGTGGGGCTACAAGGCGGTGAGCACCATGGATTCCATGTGGGGCTACCGTACGGAAGCATGGTGTGATCTGGGCCGGGCCTGCGCCCGGCTGGATGACGTGCTGGCATGGCTGCCCGCGCGTCTGGCCACGCTGTTCCTGTGGCTGTCGGCCCCGCTGGCTTTAAAGGACGGTGGCCACGGCGGCTGGCGCGGCTTCGGCCCCATGGCCCGCGATGCGCGCAGCATGGAATCGCCCAACGCGGGCTGGCCCATGAGCGCCGCTGCATGGCTGCATGGCGCGCCCATGGGAGGGCCGACCCCCTATTTCGGGGTGGTCAAGCACAAGCCGGTGCTGGGGCCGCGCCCGGATGCGAATGACGGTGACTTCGCTGGCGCGGACGCGTGTGGCGTGGCATTCACCCCCACCCATGCATGGGACGGCGAGCGGCTGGAAGGGCTGCTGCGCCATCTGCGTGTGGCCGGGCTGACGGCGGCGGGCTGCCTGTGGGGCGTGGCGGTGCTGCTGCGGTTGCTGGCGTAACGGTCTGACAGACTGGCCTGATCTGGTCTGATCTGGCCTGATCTGGACAGGCCCGGGCTGGACCGGACAGGACGGGACTGGCTTGGGCAGGGGGCCGGATGCAACAACATCGTCCGGAAATGCAAAGGGAGGTGCTTCGCAAAGCCCCTCCCTTCCTTTTGGCATGATGCTCCGGTTTCGGTGCACCCCATGTTCTCTCACCTGACGGCAGATCAACGCAACTGGCTGTCCTTGCTGCCCTTGCGGTTGTACAGCGAGACGGTCTGACGGTCCCGGTCGGCCTCCTGCTGGCAGGGCACGCACAGGCGCACGCCGGGCAGGGCCTTGCGCCGGGCTTCCGGAATGGGGTCGCCGCACTCCTCGCAAAAGTCCAGCCCCGGCCCTTTGGGCAGGCTGTCGCGGGCCCGTTGCACTTCGTCGGCGATGGAATCGCGTATCTGGTCGTTGACGGCGTTGTCGCCAGCCCATCCGGTGGCCATGGTTCCTCCCTGCGCGGGCGTTTCACCCGCGCACGGATAGTCTGTAATGTCTGCGCCCGCGCTGGCAAGGGGACGCGCGGGCCGGAAGGGTGAAGGGAGTCGCATGACCACTCACGGAACGGCACGGGCCGCCGGGCTGTGGGCAGCCCTCCACCTACGGCGCGTCGTCGCTCACGTCGTCCGCGCGGTCTGGGGCGGGGGTCACCAGCACGCGGTCGATGCGGTGACCATCCATGTCCACGATCTCGAAACTATGGCCCCGCCAGCGCAGGGCGTCGCCCATGGCGGGCATGCGCCCCAGACGGTGCAGCATGAACCCGGCCAGGGTCTCGTACGAACCGGGGCGGTCATCGGGTTCCTCCGCAGCGCCCAGCCCCGCCAGCGAGCACATCTCGTCGAAGGGCAGCATGCCGTCCAGCAGCCAGCTGCCGTCCTCGCGGCGCACGGCAGCCGGGTCGGGTTCGCCGCCTTCGTCGGACAGTTCGCCCACCACGGCTTCCAGCACGTCGTTGGGGGTGATCACCCCCTGAACCTCGCCGTACTCGTCCACCACAAGGGCAAAGGGCGCCCCTTCGGAATGGCGGAACAGGTCCAGCAGGGTCAGGGCGCGGGCCGTTTCTGGAATGAACAGGGGCTGCCGGATGAAGCCGTCCATGGGAATGTCCGGGGTGGCCAGCCGCGCGGCCAGGAAGTCGCGCGCCTTGAGCACCCCGGTGGCGGCGGCAATGTCGCCCCGCGCCACGGGAAAGCAGGAGTGGGACGATTGGGCAATGCGCAGCATGTTTTCTGCGTCGGGCATGTCCTGATCCAGCCATTCCACCTGGGATCGGTGGGTCATCAGAACCCCCGCCCGCCGGTCGCCCAGCCGGAAGATGCGTTCCAGCATGTCCCGCTCGGCGTGTTCCACCACGCCCGATGCGGCGCCCTCGCCGATGAGCCCCCGGATGTCCTCTTCCGTCACGGCCCTGTCGCCGCCCTCGGGCAGGCGCAGCAGGCGCGATGCCGCGCGCGACGAGGCGCTGAGCAGGTGGACCAGCGGCAGGGACACGCGCAGCAGCAGCGCCATGACCGGCGCGGTGCGGCGGGCGCAGGCCTCCGGGTTGCCGAAGGCCATGCGCTTGGGCACCAGTTCGCCAATGATCAGCGTGAAATAGGTGATGAGCAGGATCACCAGGCCGAAGCCCAGCGGGCCGCTGTAGGGGCGCAGCACGTCCACGCGGGCCAGCACGGCGGAAAGGTGCACGGCCAGCGCGGCCCCGCCGTAGGCCCCGGTAAGGATGCCCACAAGGGTGATGCCGATCTGCACGGTGGAGAACAGCCGGTCCGGGTCGCGCAGCAGGCGCAGGGCCGTGGCCGCGCCCTTGCTGCCGCGCTCGGCGTCCTGGCGCAGCCGCACCTTGCGCGACGCCACCAGCGACATTTCTGCCAGCGAGAAGAACCCGTTGATCAGGATGAGCAGGAGAATGACGCCTGCCTCGAAGTAGAGGGAGCCGGATGTGCCTGTGTCGTCCATGGGAGATGCTGCGGCGTGGGGTGCGGGGGGGTGCCCCCGGACTGTGGGCGCGCGGATGTTGGCCGCCGTATGGGCCGGTGAACGGAATGCGCGGCACCATCCGGTCTGCATTGCCGGGCCGCGTTCATGTCATTCCGTGATGTTAGGACGTGCATGGCCCGCAGGCAAGGGCACAGGGGGAAATTCGCGGGAATGCCACGCAACGGGGAAGGCTGGAAAGGAAAGTTGTAAGGTTAGGGGCTGTTTCAAAATCAGGATTTTCGTTCGTTGGCAAGGAAACCGAGCCTGCCATGAGGGAGTATGCGTCAGCCGTTGGCGAGTCTTCGAGCCTTACGGATGAGGACAGCAACGCCTTCTTGTCGTATTCGACCGATATGGCAGGCGAAATTTGACGCAGCCAACGGGCGAAAGGCAGATTTAGAAACAGCCCCTACGCCACCTCTCCGGCGGCCTTGCCGCTGGCCCAGGCCCAATGCAGGTTGTAGCCGCCAAGCTGTCCGGTGACGTCCAGCACTTCTCCGGTAAAGAACAGGCCGGGGCGTAGCGCGCTTTCCATGCTGCGCGAGGAAATGTGGTCAACGCGCACGCCGCCCGCCGCGGCTTCCGCCTTGCGCATGCCCTCCGTTCCAGTGGGTACGGCGGTGTGGGCGTGCACGGCCTCGTGCAGGGCGGTGCGGGCGGCCCTGGACAGTTCGGCGATCTTGCGCCCCGCGAGATCGGGCGGCACCAGCCGTTCCGCCAGACGGTCAGGGAACAGGCGGCCCAGCAGGGTGCGCACCAGCAGCTTGCCGTGTTCCGGTGCGCGCAGCAGTTCGTCCAGGTTTTCACCGGGCAGAAAGTCGATTTCCAACGGCTGACCGGGCTGCCAGTAGCAGGAAGCCTGAAGGGCAGCCGGTCCGCTGATGCCCCGGTGGGTGAACAGCAGGGGCAGGGTGAACGATGCCCCTTCCGTGGTCACGCGGGCGGGCAGGGCAATGCCCGCAAGGCCGTGCAGCGGCCACTGCGGGGCCATGGTCAGCGGTACCAGCACCGGGCGCGACGGAGCCACCTTGTGCCCGAACTGCCGGGCGATGCGGTGGCCGATGTCGGTAGCCCCGATCTGCGGCCAGGCCGCGCTGCCCGTGGCCACCACCAGCGATGCGGCGCGCAGCCGGGTAGTCGTGCCGGTATCCCCTTGCGTGCTTCCGTCACCGTCGCTTCCGGCAGCCTGCGCCGGGGCGATGGTCACCACGAAGGCATCGCCGTCGTGTTCCACCGCTTCCACGCGCTGGCCCAGCAGAAAGCGGCAGTTCGCGGCACGGCAACGTTGTTCCAGCAGATCGGCCACGTCGTCGGCGGAGCGCAGGCAGAACAGTTGCCCGTGCTCGCGCTCTTCCCAGGCGATGGCGTTTTCGGACACCAGGCTGACCATGTCCCACGGGGTAAGCCGGGCCAGGGCGGACTTGGGAAAGTGGGGGTTGCCGCCCACGTAGTGCCGGGCGTGCATCTCCAGGTTGGTGAAGTTGCACTTGCCGCCACCGGCGATGCGCACCTTGCGCCCGGTGGCGCGGGCGTGGTCCACCAGCGTCACGCGGCGGCCCCGCGCGGCGGCGGTCATGGCGCAGAACAGGCCGGAGGCTCCGGCCCCCAGAATCAGCACGTCGGTATCGGTGGGGGTCACGTGGTGTCGTGTGCCGGGATGCGCCCGGCGCCGCCAGAAGGTTGGGAAACGACGCGGAATGCGCCCGTGGCGGCACTCCTACCCGACGCCGCGCCGCTTGTCACCCCGCGCGGCTGGGGGGGCGACGCGAGGTGGGCACGACGCAAGCCTGCGGCCCGCCGGGTGCGCAACCGCCCATCGACAGCCGTGGCCGGGTGCCGTATGGTCGCGCTCCGCGTCCACACGGCTCCGCCAATGCGACATCCAGCAGGCATTCCCTCGCCCTTCTCCGAGAATATTCCCCCTCGAACGCCCCCGAACGCTCCTCCAACGCCCCAAGGATCGCCGCCCATGCCCGTTTCCTTCGCCTCCAGCTATCGCGCGCCGTTCTTCCTGCGCAACGGGCACGCGCAGACCATCTTTCCCGTGCTGTTCCGCCCCCGCCCGGAGGTGGAACAGCGCCGCGAACGGCTGGACCTGCCCGACGACTTCATCGACCTCGACCTGACCCCAGCCGATCCTTTTGCCCCGTTCCGGGGCGTGGCCGTCATCTCGCACGGGCTGGAAGGCAATTCGCGCCGCCGCTACGTGCAGGGCATGGCCCGCGCGCTTGCCGCCACAGGCTGGGACGTGGTGGCCCGCAACTTTAGGGGCTGCGGCGGTGAAACCAACCGCCAGCCGCACATGTACCACAGCGGCGAGACGGACGACCTGCACGCCACCGTGCAGTTCTGCCTGGCCCGTGGCTACCGGCGCATCGCGCTGGTGGGCTTCAGCATGGGCGGCAACCAGACCCTGAAGTATCTGGGCGAGAACCCGGACCGCGTGCCTGCCGAGGTGGTGGGGGCGGCGGCCTTTTCCGTGCCGTGCGACCTGGTGGGCGCGGCTGCCGTGCTGGACCGGCCCGCCAACCGTATCTACATGGAATACTTCCTGCGGTCGCTGCGGGTGAAGATGCGCGAAAAGGCGGCCCTGTTCCCCGGGCGGTTCGATCTGGCCGGGCTGGACGCCATGCGCACCTTTGCCGAGTTCGACGGACGGTTCACCGCGCCGCTGCACGGTTTTGCCTCGGCCATGGACTACTGGACGCGCAGCGGCTGCTTGCAGGTGCTGCATGGCATCCGGGTGCCCACCCTGCTGGTCAACGCCTGCGACGATCCTTTTCTGTCGCAGAATTGCTTTCCCGAAGCGGAGGCGGCGCGCAATCCGGCGTTGCACCTTGAAATGCCGCGCGACGGCGGTCATGTCGGGTTCGTGACGCTGAACGGCGGCAACCGCTACTGGTCAGAGGCGCGGGCGGCGGACTTTCTGGGGGCGTTGGGCACGGAGCAGGCCGGGCACTGAGAGCAGCCGTCGAAACCGGCGAGTGTTCCCCTTTCCATTTCCCATTCTCCGAAAACGACGCGACGACGGGACGATGCACGTGCATCGCTCCGTCGTCGTTGCGTTCCGGGCAAAAGCGGAAAAAATCGGCGGGATGATGGCAAGTACAGGCCGCCGCGCGGACAGGCTGTTCCGCCGTGCGAGGTCAGGCCATGCCGCCGCGCGGACAGACCATGCCGCCGCACGAGTTGCCGACGACGTTGCGGTCGGCAACGCCGCCAGTCGACCCGCCGTCGATCTACCGGCAGGCCGCTACTGTGGCCGCTACTGGGGCCGCTAATTGAGCCGCTTGTTGTGCTCGGGCATGACCGCCAGCAGGGTGTCCTTGTCCAGCGCGTCGGAACGGGCCAGCAGGCTCTGGCCGCGCTGGGCGGATGCTCCGATGCGGCGCATCACGGACTGGTAGGCGGGGTGGGCCCGGTCGGGCAGGTTGTCCAGAAAGCCGTGGCGGTTCATCAGGGTCAGCAGGCTGCGCACCGCTTCGGCCATTTCGGCCATCTCGGCGCACAGGTCGGACCGCAGGTCCATGTCCAGGGCGGGCTTGGTGCCGTCGGTGCGGGTGGCTTCGCCAAGGCGGCGCAGCATGTCCTGGTCTTCGTTGGTCAGGTTTTCGGCGGCCTGGCGCATGATGTTCGCTTTCATGAGTGTGCCTCCTTGGGCTTGTGCCCGTGAAAGCAGAAAACGTGCCGTTCGTGTATCCATCTGGAAAGTAAGATGTTCACGTGCAGCGCGTCGGAAAGCGGACGGACGGTCAGGGCTGCCGCGGCGGGCAACTGACGGCGGATTGCAGACGCCCCTGCCCGAGAGCGCGCCAGTTGCAAACGAAAGCGGCCGGAACCCTTTCGGATTCCGGCCGCCGTGCGTTTCGACAGGCATGCCGCCCGGCTGTATGCCGCGCAGCAACGTCCTTTGTCTGCGTGCCGTTCGGCTACTTGCTCTTCTTCTTAGCGGCTTCCATCTGGTAGCGCTTCTGGGCGGGCAGGATGGACTTGCGCAGGCGGATGGACAGGGGGGTCACCTCCACCATTTCGTCCTCGCGCACGAAGTGCAGTGCGCGCTCCAGGGTCATGGGCCGCACGGGGGTAAGGATGACGTTTTCGTCCTTGCCCGAGGCGCGCATGTTGGTGAGCTTCTTTTCCTTGGTGGGGTTCACGTCGATGTCGTTTTCGCGGTTGTGCTCACCGCAGATCAGTCCTTCGTACACCGGGTCGCCGGGCACGCAGAACATTTCACCGCGCGGCTCCAGGTTGAACAGGGCGTAGGCCACGGCGTTGCCCGAACGGTCGGCCACCAGCGAACCGGTGAACCGGGTGGGGAAGTCGCCGCGGTAGGGCTCGTACCCTTCAAGGTACGAGTTCATGATGCCGGTGCCCTTGGTGTCGGTAAGGAATTCGTCGCGGTAGCCGATAAGCCCGCGCGAAGGCACGGAAAACTCCAGCCGCACGCGGCCGGTGCCGTTGTTGGCGCAGTTGGTCATGCGGCCCTTGCGGATGGACAGCTTTTCGGTAACCACGCCCATGAACGTCTCGTCGCAGTCCACGTACAGGTGTTCGATGGGCTCCAGGCGCTCGCTGCCCTGGTCGCGCATGATGACTTCCGGACGGCCCACGCACAGTTCAAAGCCTTCGCGGCGCATGGTCTCGATCAGGATGGCCATCTGGAATTCGCCGCGGCCTTTCACGATGAAGCTGTCGCGCTCTTCGGAATCTTCCACGCGGATGGCCACGTTGGACAGCGCTTCGCGCATCAGGCGTTCGCGGATTTTGCTGGACTGCACCAGCTTGCCTTCGCGGCCTGCCAGCGGCGAGGTGTTGATGGTGAAGCGCATGGCCACGGTGGGTTCGTCCACGCGGATGCGGGGCAGGGCGCGCGGGGCTTCGCGGGTGCAGATGGTGTCGCCGATCTTCACGTCCTCGATGCCCGCCACCACCACGATGTCGCCGGGTTCGGCCTCGTCGGCATCGCGCAGTTGCAGCCCTTCGTAGACCTGCAGGCGGGTGACGCGCAGGGAGTTTTCCTTGCCGTCCTCGTCGATGCACACCAGGCTGTCCTTGGCCTTGACCGAGCCGTGGAACACGCGGCCCACGGCCATGCGGCCGAGGTAATCGGAGTAGGCAAGGTCGGCCACCAGCATCTGGAAGGGTTCCGCCGGGTCGTACGCCGGGCCGGGCATTTCCTTGACGATGGTCTCGAACAGCGGGGTCAGGTCCACCTGCTCGTCCTCAAGGCCGTGCATGGCCACGCCTTCGCGGCCAATGGCGTACAGCACGGGAAATTCCAGCTGCTGCTCGTTGGCGTCCAGGTCGATGAACAGGTCGTAGATTTCGTTCAGCACTTCCTGCGGGCGGGCGTCCTTGCGGTCGATCTTGTTGACCACAACGACCACTTTCAGGCCAGCTTCCAGCGTCTTGCGCAGCACGAAGCGGGTCTGGGGCAGGGGGCCTTCCGAGGCGTCCACCAGCAGGATGGCGCCGCTGGCCATGGACAGGGCACGCTCCACCTCGCCGCCAAAGTCGGCGTGGCCGGGGGTGTCGATGATGTTGATCTTCACGCCCTGCCACGACACGGCGCAGTTCTTGGCGGCGATGGTGATGCCGCGCTCGCGTTCCAGGTCCATGCGGTCCATGACGCGGTCGTCCACCTGCTGGTCGGCGCGGAATACGCCGCTCTGGCGAAACATGGCGTCCACGAGGGTGGTCTTGCCGTGGTCAACGTGGGCGATGATGGCGACGTTGCGCAACCTGTCGTTGTGCACTGCGGTGCTCAAGGGAAATTCTCCTGGCGGGATGGGCTTCGGCCACGGGCGGGGCAGGGCCTCTGGCCCGGCGCGGCTGGTGGCTTGTGGGGGAAGACGCGTTCCCGCATGCGGCGGGGAGGCGGGGCGGGGCGACAACGCGGTGCCCATGCGGTGACCCGGCGAGGGGCAGAACCCGGATACGGCGTGTCGCGGACGGCATCCATACACCTACACGTGCCGGGTGGCAAGCGTGTGTCGGCGGATTGGAATGATAAAGGAAAGCTGCGGGGTGGCGGGTGATGGCTGGGGCTGGCACAATGCGCAGGGCGCTGGTGGGGCGTTGCGCCTTCAAACGAAGTAACCACTGCCTTAACACTGCGCGCGGGCATGGCTGTGCCCGGCCCACGGCGTGGTCAGGGCGGAAGGCGCGCAGCCATACTCCGTTGCTGATGGTAGCGAGGCATACGCCGCCCGTTACCTCTAAATGCCGAAACAATCCGTGCGGATTGCGCCCGCCGTCGGAGATCGCCGCCGGAGGCCTCGCGACGGCGGAAGCTCCGGCGTAGCGGGTGCACCGCGAACCGACCGACGGTAAAGGCACGCCCTGGACCTTTGCCAGAACTACGGGAGCGTTGCGCGCATGCGCATTCAGCCGGGCAGATCGCCCGGAGGCGCCTGCGCCGCAGGGAAGCTGCCCGGCGTAAGAATGCGGCGGGAGAGGCCGGGGGGATCGGGGGGCTTTGCCCCCCGAAGCGCGGGGGTTGGCAGGGGGCCGCCGCTATGCGGCCCCTTGCCCCACGCCGGAGGCGGCCCAAACTACGAAACAGTACAGCCTGTCATGAATGGCTAAACACCCGTATCGCGACCAACAGCAAAGCGCACTCCCCCTAAACCCTCGCCACCACCGCCGCCACCAGCCGGGTCAGCTTGTCCCCGGCCTCACCCGCCACGCGGATGACCTCCTCCAGCGGAGCCTCCTGCATGCAGTCGGGCAGGTTCTTGTTGGTCAGGCATGAAATACCCAGCACCCGCAGCCCCATGTGGCGCGCTGCAATGACTTCCAGCACCGTGGACATGCCCACGGCGTCTGCACCCAGTTGGCGGTACATGCGGGTTTCTGCCGGGGTTTCCATCTGCGGGCCGGGCACGCCCACGTACACCCCCCGCTCCAGTCGCACGCCAAGGCGCGCCGCTTCTTCCATGGCGATGCGGCCAATCGCGGCATCGTAGGGGGCGCTCATGTCGGGAAAGCGCGGTCCCCAAGCGTCGTGATTGGGGCCGGTGAGGGGGCTGCGCCCGGTGAAATTGATGTGGTCGGTGATCAGCATCAGGTCGCCCGCGTCCCAGCGCGGGTTCAGCGCTCCGGCGGCGTTGGTGATGACCAGCGACTCGATGCCCAGCGCCGCCATGACCCGCACGCCCATGCACACGTCTTCCGGCGCGTAGCCTTCGTACAGGTGGCAGCGGCCCTGTTGCAGCACCACATCCACCGTGCCGATGCGCCCGAACAGAAACCGTCCCTCGTGCGAGGCCACGGTAGACTGCGGAAAGCCCGGTATCTGCGAATAGGGCAGGGGGCGGGCATCGGTCAGGGCGTCGGCCAGGCCGCCAAGGCCGGTGCCGCACACCACGCCCACGCGGGGGCGGGTGGCGCGTCCGGGCATGCCGGACATCTCGGACCTCTCGGACATCTCGGACAGGGCGGAAACGATAACGGATGCCGCATTCTGGACATTTTCCGGGTTTTGCATAAGATCACCGACGTTAATGATTGTGCGTGAACGGTGGGGGGCCACCAGACCGGTCGTTCCGGTCCGCACTGCCCGCGCCCGTGAGGGGGAACCTGGGGGCGCAGCACGGCGAACAGGCAGGATATTAGGCCGAACCTATGGATATAGCAACTTTTTTCGGTGTGCTCACGGGCTTCGGCCTGGTGGTCGGCGCCATCATGATGGGCCCCGAGCCGGGGAAATTCTTTGACATCGCCAGCGTGATGATCGTGTTCGGGGGCACTTCTGCCTCCATTTTCGTCACCTTTCCCCTGGAAGAAGTGTTGCAGGCGGTCCGGGGCGGCTTCAAGGCCTTCGGCACCAAGCGGGTACAGGCGCAGGACGTGGTGAACACCATGGTCCGCATTGCCGAGATCAGCCGCCGCGAAGGGCTCATCGCCCTCGAAAACGTGCAGACCGAAAACGCCCTGATCAAGAAGGCCTGCCAACTCATCGCCGACAATGCCGACCCCGGCCTGATCCGGGGCACCGTGTCCATCGAGATCGCCTCGATGAAACGGCGGCACAACGTGTCCATCAGCGTGTTCAACCGGCTGGGCGGCTATGCCCCGGCCTTCGGCATGATCGGCACGCTCATCGGCCTCGTGCAGATGCTGGCCACCCTCAACGACCCCTCCTCCATCGGCCCGTCCATGGCCGTGGCCATCATCACCACTTTCTACGGGGCCCTGCTCTCCAACCTGCTGTTCCTGCCCATCGCGGGCAAGCTGAAGGCGCGCAGCATGCAGGAGGAACTGCACCTGCTGATCATTTTCGAGGGGGCCAAGTGCATCCTCGAGAACAACAACCCCAGGCTGGTGTACGAAAAGCTTTCTTCGTTCCTGCCGCCCAAGGAGCGCAAGGATGGCCGATGACATCGAACTCGACATGGAAGTGGAAGAGGACGAGCCGCCGACCGAGTGGCTGGCCACCCTTGCCGACGTTTCCATGCTGCTGCTGTGCTTTTTCATCCTGCTCTTCGCCCTGTCCACCATCGACAAGACCAAGATAACCGAAACGTTCGACGCCGTGCGTACGGTATTCGGCGGCAAGGATTCGGAACTGGCCACCTCTGCCGTGCGCAGCGACGAATCGAGCGCGCTGCTGGAATCGGTCCGGCTGCAACGCCAGATCATCGAAGCCCAACGCAACACCTATTCGGAAATGCGCACCTACTTCAACAAGACGGGGGTAGAGGGCGTCATTGGGTCTGTATTTGATGAGGGCATCATAACCCTGCGGATTCCTGCGGAAGTCATGTTCGCCCCCGGCGAGACGGATTTGAGCCCCCAGGCCGAGCGGTATCTGAAACCGCTGGCGGACCTGTTCGTGCGCAAGAAGGACCAGTCCATAAATATCCGGGGGTTTACGGACGACTCGCAACCAGGCCCAACGTCAAGATTCCGGGATAATTGGGAACTTTCTTCGTTGCGCGCTGTGAGCGTATTACGCTATTTCCTGAAAGCGGGCATCGACTCCAAGCGGTTGACAGCCACCGGGCTTGGTGAGTTAGACCCCCTGTTCCCGAACACCACGGAAGAAAACCGGACGCGCAACAGGCGCGTGGAATTCATGCTGGAACGCCGGGTGACCAAGTGACGCCAGGCGGGCAAGTTACGCCTGACGACCACGTGATGCGGGGGGGCCTGCACACAACCGGGGGGTGCCGGGGATGGCGATGACGACGCACGACGAATTCGACGATTTCGATTTCACGCTGCCCTCGGACAATGAGGGCGAACGCCGGGCCTACCGCACGTCGGTGCCCGGCCTTGAAGCAAGCGTGGCGGGGAAGGACGGCACATTCCCCGTGGAAAACGTGAGCTCGGTGGGCATTGCCATGCACGCCCCCGGCCACGCCTTTGCGGAAGGGGAGGACCTTCGGGTCGACCTGCTGATCCAGGGCAGGCCCTACATCACCGCGCTGCCCGCCAAGGTGGCGCGGCTGGGTGATGGGGGCCTCGTCGGGTGCGAATTCGCCTCGCCGGACTTCTGGCAGGAAGCGCGCCTGGACAAGCTGGTGCTCGAGGTTCAGAAGCGGATGATCGCCCAGCGCAGGGCGGAATCCGAAAAACGTGATGCGCAGGCCGCCGGGCAGCACCGCGACAGCGGGACTGCTGCCGATGCGTCTTCCGACGCGCCCGCAGGTGCGGGCGGTTCCACCCGGTTCACGGTGGACAGCGCCGCCGGGACGGAACTGGACGTCTGACGACCCTGCGCGGGCATGAGGGTGCCCGTGCCGCGGTCGATGATGTTCCGGTGTCGCGGTGGCGTCGTGCGGCCCATGAAAATGTAACAACCATATCGAGGGACATTGGTGCAGACGAAAGACCATAAGGTGCTGGTGGCGAACAGAGGGGAAATCGCCATTCGCATCGTTCAGGCCTGCCGCAAGCTGGGCCTGGCTTTCACGTGCGTGTACACGGCGGAGGACGCCGCGTCGGGCCATGTGCGCATTGCCCGCGAACTGGGCGGCGACAAGAGCCTCTGCCGCGTCTCCTCCTATCATGATGCCAACGAACTCATGGCCGTTGCAGACGATGCGGGCGCCACCGCCGTGCATCCGGGCTATGGCTTTTTTGCCGAAGACTACCGCTTTGCCCGCCGCGTTTCCCAGCGCGACCGCAAGCTTATCTTCATCGGCCCTTCGTGGCGGGTAATCCGCGAACTGGGCGACAAGATCAATACCAAGCGCCTCGCGCGCAGCCTGGGCGTGCCCACCGTGCCCGGTTCAGACCGGCCCATCTACGACGAGATGGAAGCGGAAAAGGTGGCCCAGAGCCTGTTCGAATTCCAGGAACAGCAGGGCATCCGCAAGCCGCTGGTGCTGGTCAAGGCATCGGCGGGCGGCGGCGGCATGGGCATCGAAGAGGTGTACGACATCGACCTCTTCCGCTCCGTGTACCGGCGCATCCGCAACTATGCCCTGCGCCAGTTCAAGGACGAGGGCGTGCTCATCGAGCAGCGCATCCGCGACTTCAACCACCTGGAAGTGCAGGTGGTGTCCGACCGCAGCGGGCGCAACCCCGTGCATTTCGGCACCCGCAACTGCTCCATCCAGTCCACCGGCCTTCAGAAGCGCATCGAGATCGCCCCCGGTTTCGATCCTTCGTCCATCGAATACGGTTTCGACGCCGCCCAGGTGCTGCGCGACATCACCCAGCACTCGCTGGCCATGGCCCGCAAGGTGGGCTACGACAACGTGGGCACCTGGGAATGGATCGTCACCCGCGACGGCCGCCCCTTCCTGATGGAAGTGAATACCCGCATCCAGGTGGAGAACGGCGTGTCCGCCACCATCGCCCGCGTGCGCGGCGAGAAGGGCGTGGATATCATCGCCGAGCAGATCCGCATCGGCCTTGGCGAGCCGCTGGGCTACGGGCAGGAGGACATCAGCTTCGAGGGCGTGGGCGTGGAATACCGCCTGATCGCCGAAGACCCGGACAACCGCTTCACCCCGTGGGTGGGCCGCGTGGACGGCTTCGGCTGGCCCGAACGCCCCTGGCTGGCCATGCACACCCACGTGCCCAGCGACGACCCCTACGACATTCCCACCGAGTTCGACCCCAACCTGGCGCTGGCCATCATCTGGGGCAAGGACCTTGCGGAAGCCAGGGAGCGCGGCGTCGAATTCCTCGACACGCTGGTGCTGGAAGGCGCCAACAACGCGGGCGAGCCGCTGCGTTCCAACGTCCGGTTCCTGCGGGACAACACCGGGCGCATCCTGAAGTTCTAGGGGCCGTTTCCGGGTCGGCCTTTCGTCCGCTGGCATCGTGGCCGGCGAACGAAAGTCCTGCTTTGGAAACAACCCCCAAGGCAAGTTCTGCACGGCCAGTTCGCCGGATGCCCGGCCCCGGCCATCGCCGTCCGCCCACACCGGCGGACACGCGGCAGCCTTCGTCCGCCACGGCACCGGCACACGAATGCCCGCCGCCAAGCATGCTACCCGAACCCGCCGGAACTGCGGGGAAGCGACATATGGATACCGAAAAGAGAACGCAGCACCTCGCCGAACGTCTGGGGTACATCCGCGACGTGTTCGGCGGAAAGCACAACGAGAACATCGCGCTCCTCGAGTCCAAGCTGCAGGAGTTCAACCTGCGGCTGTCCGAGGGGTCCATCAGCGACGAAAACGCCGCGCTGACCACCCTTGAAGACCTGTTCGACTTCGTCGAGCGCAAGCTGGAAGCCGAACTGACGCCCATGGACAAGGTGCGCATCGTGCGGCACCCGCAGCGCATCTGCCTGCGCGACATCCTGGAAAACGTCTACGACAACTATACCGAAATCGGCGGCAAGGACGAACACTCCATCGATCCGTCCATGCTCATCGCCCGCGCCTACATCACCCGGCGCAGCGGCAAGAAGACCATCAACCTGCCGGTTCTGGTCATCGGGCAGGAAAAGGGCCACGGAGAGGAATTCCGCAACGGCGGCTCGGTGAAGCCGTGGGGCAACGCCAAGGCCCTTCAGTACATGAAGGTCGCCGAAACCGAAGGCATCCCCATCCACACCTACGTCTTCACGCCCGGCTCGTACCCCGTAGAGGACTACCCCGGCGCAGCCCAGCAGATTGCCCGCAACCTGTACGAAATGGCGGGCCTGCGCGTGCCGGTCATTGCCGTGTTTTCGGAAGGCGGCTCCGGCGGGGCAGAGGCCATCGGCCTTTCCGACCGGCGCCTGATGCTTTCGCACGGGTACTATTCGGTCATCTCGCCCGAAGGGGCGGCGGCCATCGAAGGCCGCCTGCGCCATGGCCAGCGCGCCGCGCCCGAGCTGATCGAAAAGTGCGCCCAGCAACTGCGCATCACGGCGGAAGACAACCTGCGCATGGGCTACATCGACCATGTGGTGGCGGAACCGCCCCTTGGCGCGCGCCCGTACCACTACGACTTCTTCCGGGGGCTGCGGCAGGAAATCATCCGCGCCACGGACGAGGTGATCCTGAACGTGAAAGGCTTTGCCCCGTTCCGGGCCATGGTGCTGCGCCGCCGCCGCGGCAAGGCCGAAACCATGGATCTCGACAACATGTACGTGCGCTGGAGCCTGTCGTCCGCCGCCAAGGACCGGCTGGTGACCCGCCGCCATCGCAAGTTCAACCGCCTTGCCCGCAATGCCGCGCGCGACAGGCGTCCCGTGCTGCGCAAGCTGTCCAACATGGGCTGGGACGCCTGGTGGGACATCTACTCCTACTTCAAGTACGACCTGCTCCGTAAGCACCAGCAGAAGATCGCCTACCTCATGGAAGAGGTGGAGGCCGAAGCCCAGGTGCTGATGGAAAAGGTGGCCGCCCCGTGGCGCAAGATCACCTGCGCGCTGCCCGGCGGGTCGTGCCAGAGCAGCGAACAGACCGAACGTGAACTGACCACCCTGTCCGACTGGGACGAGGAAGGCCAGCGCAGCGGCAACTGGAGCTACGTCAGCCCCCGCGCCAAGGAAGACCGCGCCATCACCTGCCCCAACGCGGGCAGCCACGGCTGCCTCGACCTGTGGGCACCGGACCTGTTCGGCGAATTCGCCGGGGTGTGCACCTACTGCGGGCACCACTTTCCCATGGAATACCAGTGGTACCTGCACAACGTGTTCGATGAGGGCTCCATCTTCGAGTTCAATTCGGAGATCGAGGCTGGCAACCCGCTCGGTTTCGAAGGGTTCGACGTCAAGCTTGAGCAGGCCAAGAAGCAGACCGGCCTGAAAAGCGGCTGCGTCACCTTCGAGGCGCGCATCGACAACGTGAAGCTGGTGGTGGCCATGCTGGTGGCCCCGTTCCGGGGCGGCTCCGTGGGCGCGGCAGAGGGCGAAAAGTTCGTCCAGGCCGCCGAGCGCGCCAAGAAGAAGCGCTACCCCTTCCTGGCCTACGTGCACGGCACTGCCGGCATCCGCATCCAGGAAGGCACCAACGGGGTCATCCAGATGCCCCGCTGCACCATGGCCGTGCGCCGCTACATAGAAGCCGGTGGCCTGTACCTGGTGCTGTACGACACCAACTCGTACGCCGGGCCGCTGGCCAGCTTCCTCGGCTGCTCGCCCTACCAGTTCTCCATCCGTTCGGCCAATATCGGCTTTGCCGGGCCGGGCGTCATCAAGGAGACCACGGGCGTGGACATCCCGCCGGACTACCACAGGGCCTACCGGGCCTTGTCGCGCGGGCATATCCAGGGCATCTGGGACCGCCGCGACGCGCGCATGAACCTGAAGCAGGCCCTTCTGACCATGGGCGGCCGCAACCTCTACTACCGGTAGGGGCAGGCCCCAACGCAGGATAGGTGACATCCGTGTTCGACATCACGCAATTGCTGGATGAAATAAAGGCGTCTCCCTACGAGGAGATCGTCGTCACCGCGCCGCATACCGGCGTGGTCACGTTTGCCGACGTGCGCGAAGGCGCCCGGGTCATCGGGCCTTCCGGTACGTGGAAGGAAAAGAAGGGCACGCTGCTCGCCACCATCGAGCGCGAGCGCAACCAGAAGCCCATCCACGCCGTGGAAAAGGGCGAGGTCAAGGAAGTGCTGCGCCACCTGGAAGGCGCCTTCGTCGAGGCGGGCACTCCCCTTGTGCGGCTGCGCCACTTCCTGTCGCGCGACGAAGTGCTGGCCATCATCCTCAAGAAGGCCCTGCACCTCTTTGTCGCGCCGGAACGCGCCAAGTACTACTTCGCGCCCGACGTGGACAAGAAGGTCAAGGCCTCCGGTCCCAGCTCCGTCTCGCTGCACGAAGGCATGGACCTGTTCATCATGTCGCGCATGAAGCGCGAGGCCTCGCTGGCCTATTCCGGCCCCAGCGGCGTCATCTACGCCGTGTACTTCCAACACAACGAAAACGTGGATGCGGGCCAGCCCCTCATCGGCGTGTGCCCGCCGGACCAGCTGCCCCAGATCGAGGATGTGGTGGCCCGCGTGCAGACCGAGTGGGAAGAACGGGAGTAAACCATGGGCAAGGTGTTGCAGGTGCGCGTGTGGGCTTCCACCTACCGCGACGAGGACGTGGAAAAGGCCTGGCCGCTGCTGGTGGCCCTTGTCTGGCCCGAACCCTTCGTCCGGCCCGTGGCCGGGCAGGTGCTGGGGCCCGCAGACCGGCGCGGCGTGCTGGAACTGGTGCAGGCCCTTGACGACGGGCTGCGCTTTGCCGGGTGGGACGCCCACGTGCGCGATGCACTGGCCGACCGCGTGCCCGCCATCGTGGCCCTGCGCGACAAGCTGGACGCCGCCCTTGCCGAATGGGACGCCCGCACCGCCAACCGCATCACCGATGAACTGGAAGAAGCCCTGGATCAGGCCGAAAAGGCCATGGTGAAGGCGAAGTAGAGATAAAGCCTGAAAAGGCAGAAGATGTAACGG
>NZ_KI632512.1:949266-1067149 GCF_000504305.1 Nitratidesulfovibrio termitidis HI1 | reverse complement strand
GCAGACTGGCGGACTGACGCATCCCCCCACCCGCGAAAAAAATCGGGGGCCTGCCAACCTGCGGCAAGCCCCCGTGTGTTTTACCTATCCAACAACTTTCAGCGGTTCTGTCGCGCCCTGAAGGCCTACGCCCGGACAGTGCGTCATTACCGCCCCAGCGCGCGGGCCACCCGTTCCGGCAGGCTGGCCAGGTCGGGGCACACGGCAAAGCCCGCGTCGCGCATGGCCTGCAACTTGCCATCCACCCCGCCGGTGGCCTCGTCCAGAATGGCCCCGGCGTGGCCCATGCGGCGGCCCGGAGGGGCCGTGCGCGCGGCGATGAAGCCCAGCACCGGCTTGGCGAAGCCGGTGGCGGTTACCCAGCGGGCCAGGTCCTCTTCCGCCGTGCCGCCCACCTCGCCCAGCACCAGCACCGCCTCGGTGGCGTCGTAGTCGCGGATGCATTCGAACAGCGCAATGAAGTCGCTGCCGATGAACGAATCGCCCCCCACCCCGGCGCAGAACGACTGGCCGATCCCCGACCCCTTCCCCTCCCACAAACTTTTTGGTTGGGGTAGGGTATAGGCAGGGTAGAGCCGCAAGATTCATGCTGGTGTGCGGTCCCGCTCGGGCAGGGCAGGGGATGCCCAAGGCCTGCCTTCGCCGCGCATCACGGTTGCGACAAAACGCATCCCACGGTATCACCCCATAGGGGATGGCGTTCGCCGTCCCTCCCCCCGCAAGACAAAGCAGACCATCGCAAGGAAATACGCATGCTCAACAAGGTCATGATCATAGGACGTCTCGGCCGCGACCCCGAACTGCGCTACGCCCAGAACGGCACCCCCATCGCCAACCTGCGCATCGCCACCGACGAATCGTACACCGACCGCGACGGCAACAAGGTCGACCGCGTGGAGTGGCACACCGTGGTGGTCTTTCAGCGCGCGGCGGAAAACTGCGCCAACTACCTCGGCAAGGGCAGCCTTGTCTTTGTCGAAGGCAGCCTGCAAACCCGCAAGTGGCAGGACCAGAACGGCCAGGACCGCTACTCCACCGAAATCAAGGCCCAGCGCGTCCAGTTCCTTGACCGGCGCGGTGAAGGCGCGGGCGCCCAGCCCGCCGAAGGCGGCGGCGCACCCCGGCGGTCCTACCAACAGGGTCAGCAGCAGTCCGGTGGGCAGGGTGGCGGCCAGGGCGGGCAGGGCGGCCAGCGCCGTCAGGCCCCGCAGGGCGATCCCTACGGCGCGGACGAGGATCTCGGGCCGGCCTTCCCCTCCGAAGCCAGCGGCATGGACGACGTGCCGTTCTAGGCGCATCAGCACGAAATTGCACGCATGAAAGCGGGGCCGCCACGGTGGGCCTCGCTTTTTTCTTTTTCCGCTCGCGCGGGAAAGAGGGGACCTTCGGATGAGGGTTGCCGGTCCTTCTGGGGATGTCGGCATACCCTTCCGAATGTACGGGAAAGGAAACGAAAGGCCCGGTCATGGCGTGACCGGGCCTTTCTGCGTGTCCGGAAATGGTGCTTCCGAAAGCGACCGCTTCGTTTGTTCGAATTCCGCCAACGGGTTGCGGGCACCGGAATGCAGGGTTGCAGGCATGGGCGCGGGAACAGCTGCGCAGTATTGTGCAAGAAAAAGACAGAATCGGGTATATGTCACGGTCGACAGTGGAGGTAGATACGACAGAGAAGTCCCGTGTGCGGTGGGGGTGGAGGATGCATGCGTTTTCCACCCGGCCTTTTCAGCCCCGGCCCGGAGGCGCCATGTCCCTCACGGCCATCAACGTCTTCATAGCGGAGCAGTAACATGTCAAAGCCAGTGTCACGCCGTGATTTCCTGAAGGGTGGGGCCGTCGCTCTCGGTACCGTCGCCGTCGCGCGGACGTTGCGGACCGTGGACCCCGTGTTTGCCGCCCAGGAAGCGAAGGCCGAGGTTTTTTTCAGCAGGGACCTGAGCGCAGAGGGCCTGCGCAAGCTGTACGCCAGGGTAAATCAGGGGATTCGCGGCAAGGTCGCGGTCAAGGTGCATACCGGCGAGCCGAACGGCCCGAACATCATCCCCCGGGAATGGGTCCGGGCCTTGCTGCCCGATGTGCCCAACCCCACCATGGTGGAGTGCAATGTGCTGTACCCCAGCCCGCGCCAGACCACGGAAGGGCACAGGGAGACACTGGCCACGAACGGCTGGGATTTTTGCCCCGTGGATATCATGGATGCGGATGGCGACGTCAATCTGCCGGTTGCCGGGGGCAAGTGGATCAGCGAACTGGCAGTCGGCAGGAACATCACGCGGTACGACTCGATGGTGGTGTTGACCCATTTCAAGGGGCACACCATGGGCGGGTTCGGCGGTTCCTTGAAGAACATTGCCATCGGTTGCGCTTCCGGCAAGGTGGGCAAGGAGCAACTGCACAGGGAAGGCGCGGAACTGTGGTCCGGTGGGCCGAACTTCATGGAGCGCATGGTCGAGGGGGGCAAGGCCATCGTCGATCACTTCGGCCCCCGCATTACCTACATCAACGTGCTGCGCAACATGTCCGTGGACTGCGATTGCGCGGGCGTCTCCGCTGCCCCGGTGGTCACGCCGGACATCGGCATTCTTGCGTCGACGGATATCCTTGCCGTGGATCAGGCTTCGGTGGACATGGTGTACGCTCTCCCTGCGGTCGAGCGGCAGGCATTGGTGGAGCGCATTGAAAGCCGTAGCGGCCTGCACCAGCTTGCGCACATGAAAGCCTTGAAGATGGGAACGGCGGCATACGAAGTGATTCCTGTCTGACGTGGTTCGGGTATCACCCCCGTGCCCATGCACATGACGCCAGACCGTACCGTCGCGCGGTGATGCGCAACGGAACGCAGGCGGTTGACCGTCTGTACCGCTGTCGACCTGAGCCGTGCGCTCCGGTTCACCTGGCAGGGGCCGCCACAGGGCGGCCCCTGCGCATTTTCCAGCCCCGGCGGCTCCCAGGAGCCGCCGGTTTTTTGTGGGCCGTGCGCCAACGCTGTGGGTGCATTCAAAATCAGGAGTGAATGCTCTTGCGGGAAACTAGCGAATTGCGCGTCATAACTTTCTAGAAGCATGAGTGTTTGCTTTTTATGTCAAAAAAATATTGTGCGCCATTCCAAGTTTTTTGTTGCCATGACGCAGAAAAGTGACATATGTACGCTCTGTGAACAAAAGTGCCGGGCAGGCCGCGCGCCATGACGAAAGCCGGTGTTTCGCACCGCTTCCGGACCAGCAACAGGGAACGCGCGCAGGGTCTGCGGTACCACCTTCCGCCGCCG
Organism: Nitratidesulfovibrio termitidis HI1; assembly: GCF_000504305.1. Taxonomy (NCBI): domain Bacteria; kingdom Pseudomonadati; phylum Thermodesulfobacteriota; class Desulfovibrionia; order Desulfovibrionales; family Desulfovibrionaceae; genus Nitratidesulfovibrio; species Nitratidesulfovibrio termitidis. The sequence continues at coordinate 1,063,884 of NZ_KI632512.1, read as the reverse complement.
TGCGCGGCAGGAGACGCAGATGATGCACGACCCCATGGAGCGCGCGCTGCTCAGCCGCATAGCCTGGGCCTATTACGTCGAGGGCATGACCCAGTCCGACGTGGCCGACTGGCTGGGCATCAGCCGGGTGCGCGTCAACAGGCTGCTCCAGGTCTGCCGCGACGAAGGCTACGTGCAGATTCTGGTCAACGCAGACCGGGCCGTCTGCTACGAGCTCGAGCGCAGCATGGAGGCCGCCTTCGGCCTGCGCCGCGCCGTGGTCATACCCACCCCGCCTTCGCAGAAATCGCTCAATCGCAATCTTGGCCACGCCGCCGCCCAGTACCTTTCCGGGGTGTTGCGCGATGGTTCGTCGCTGGGCCTTGGCTGGGGCACCACCGTTGCCGCCGCCGCCACCGCCGTTCCGCGCAAGCCCGCCCAGGGTCTTACGGTGGTTTCGCTGTATGGCGGCCTGCCCTACAGCGTGGTGATCAATCCCTACGAAATAGTCGCCACTTTCGCGCGGCGCCTGTCCGCCTCGCAGACCTACTACATTGCCGCGCCCATGTTTGCCCCCAGCCCGGAATCGTGCCGCCTGCTGAAGTCGCAGGAGCTGTTCCGTTCCGTGTACGCGCGGGCGGTGCGGGTGGACGTGGCGCTTATCGGCATAGGCCAGCTTGCCCCCGACGCCACCAACGCGGTGCTCGGCGCCATAACCCAGGATGACGTGCGCTCGTTGCAGCGCACCACGGCCGTCGGCGAGGTGTTCGGCACCTTCGTCGACGCTTCCGGCGTGCCCGTCGAACACCCCATGAACGCCTGTTTCATGGGGCCCAGCCTCGACGAGGTGCGCTCCATACCAATGACCATCGCCGCCGCGGGCGGCGAGAACAAGACTGCGATCATAAGGGCGGCGCTTACCGGCGGCTTCGTCAATGTGCTGGTCACGGACGAAAGCACCGCGTTGCGCCTGCTCGATCGGGAACACGGAGGAGATGCATGAACAGGTCAGGGTTGCTGGAACGACTGAAGTCCGGTCGCGAATTCGATCTTCTGGTGATCGGCGGCGGGGCTACCGGTTGCGGCGTGGCCGTGGATGCGGCAACGCGCGGGCTGGACGTCGCGCTGGTCGATCGGGCCGACTTCGCGCAGGGCACCAGCAGCCGCAGCACCAAACTGGTGCACGGCGGGGTGCGCTACCTGGAAAAGGCGGTGCTGCAGTGCGACCGCGAACAGTTCGGCCTGGTGCGTGAAGGACTGCGCGAACGCGGCTTTCTGCTGGCCAACGCCCCCCATCTGGCCCACGCGGTGCGCCTGCTGACGCCCGTGCCCAGTTGGAAGGACGCGGGCTACATGTTTGCGGGGCTTACCCTGTACGACCTGCTGGCCGGGCGTCTTGGCCTTGGGCACAGCAAGTTCGTAAGCAAGCGGGCGGCGGAACGCATGTTCCCCACCCTGCGCATGGGCGACTACAAGGCCGCCGTCACCTACTGGGACGGCCAGTTCAACGACGCGCGCATGGCAGTGGCCCTGGCGCGCACCGCCAACGCCCACGGGGCCACCTGCTGCAACCACGTGGAAGTCACCCACCTGATCAAGGAAGGCGGGCGGCTGCGCGGTGCGGAACTGCGCGACATGCTTACCGGCGAAACGTGGACCCTGCGCGCCAGGGGCATCATCAACGCCACCGGTCCCCTGGCCGACACCGTGCGCCGCATGGACGACCCCGGCGCGGATGAAATCCTCAAGGTCAGCTCGGGCATCCACATCGTGCTCGAGGCGGGCTTCACCCCGCCGGACCTGTCGCTGATGATTCCCAAAACCGAAGACGGCCGCGTGCTGTTCATGATACCGTGGCAGAACCATGTGGTCTTCGGCACCACGGACGAGCACGCCAACCCCGAGCACGATCCCGTGCCCGACGTGGCCGACATCGACTACCTGCTGCGCTACGCCAGCAAGTACCTGTCGCGGCCCGTCACGCGGGGCGACGTGCGCGCGGTGTGGAGCGGGCTGCGGCCGCTGGTGTTCGCGCCTGGCAAGGGCAGCACCCAGGAACTGGCCCGCACCCACGTCATCGATGTCTCGCCCGCCGGGCTGCTGACCATCGCGGGCGGCAAGTGGACCAGCTACCGCATGATGGCCCAGGATACCGTGGACCGCGCCGACGTGGCCTTCGGCCTGAACCTGACGCGCCCCTGCGTGACCCGCCACCTGAAGGTCGTGGGCGCGCGCGGGTTCATCCCCGGCGGCCACACCGAAATCGCGCGCGAATACGGCGTGTCGGCGGAACTGGCCAAGGCGCTGCACGGCACCTATGGCGACGAAACAGGCCAGGTGCTGGCCATCGCCCGCGACGAGAACCTGGGCGACCGGGTGCACCCCGACCACCCGCACATCATGGCCGAAGTTGCCTTCATCGTGCGCAACGAACTGGCCATGAAGCTTGTGGACGTGCTGGTGCGCCGCCTGCCCATGGGGCTGCTGGATGTGGAGCACACGCTTCAGGCCGCGCCGGGCGTTGCCCGGGTCATGGCCGCCGAACTCGGCTGGGATGCAGCCCGGACCGACGCGGAACTGCAATACCTCGAAACGTATCTTTCGGGGTGGCGCGCGCCCAGGGATTAAGGTTTGCCACGCGGGGTGGGGAGGGCGTGGTCCCTGCCCGCCCCGCGATACGGAAGATGCGCGCGGCGCAAGGGTCGCCACGGGACAGTCACCGTGCCATGCCTGGCAGAACTTCCGGGCGGTTGCCCGGAACATGGCACGAGGCGGCCCGGCCCGCCGCGCAGGCGAGATTTGAACCGTCAACGGATTCACCGGGTTGGTGCAGACCCGGCGTGTCGCAAGGAGGGACGCAACTCCCAGGCCGCCTGACCCGCCCGACATCCGGCGTTACGGATGGACGTGGCGGGATGGGCACCCGCAAGGGTGCCGACCATCGCGCGGAGAACGCAGGGTACTCCGCGTATCCAAGAGAGGGTGTACCATCAGGAGGATTCTATGAAGGAACTTTCGCTGGGACGGGAAATGGTGTCCGAATTCATGGGCACCATGGTCCTTATCATCTTCGGCGCCGGCAACGTGGCCATGACCGTGCTTTTCGGCAAGAGCCTGAACATCACCTGGGACAACATCACCTTCGGCTGGGGTCTTGCCGTGCTGCTGGGCATCATGGCCGGCCTGCCCTCGGGCGCGCACATCAACCCCGCCGTCACCCTGGGGCTGGCGGCCACGGGTCGCTTCCCCTGGAAAAAGGTGCTGCCGTATTCCATCGCGCAGGTGGCGGGCGGCTTTGTCGGCGCGGCCATCGTGTTCGCCGACTTCCACGCCAAGTGGATCGGCGCCGACCCGCAACTGGCCAGCACCGCAGGCATCTTCTGCACCTTCCCGGCCATCACCACGTCCTACCTGCCCGGCTTCATCGACCAGATCATCGGCACGGCGGTGCTGCTGTTCGGCATTCTCGCCATCGGCGACTTCGCGGGAAAGAACAACATCGGCTGGATCGGCGGCATCCTGGTGGCGCTGCTGGTGGTGGCCATCGGCATGAGCCTTGGCGCCATGCACGGGTACGCCATCAACCCCGCGCGCGACTTCGGTCCGCGCTTCTTCGCCCTGGTGGCGGGCTTTACCCAGCCCAACCTGATGGAGCCCGGCATCGTGCTGGTGCCCATCGTCGGCCCGCTGATCGGCGGCCCGCTCGGCGCGTTCATCTACGATTGGACCACGGGCGCCGTGCACAAGGCCCAGTCCGCCTAGTGGTGGTGTAAACCGTCCTTTTTTGCGCATGCCAGGGCAATAGCCATGCATGTGGACAGGAAATCACGGTTTGCATTCGTTGCAAGTGTTCCCGACGGGCGGCCGGGACGCAACCCCGCCGCCCGTGCCGCAATACCCCAACCCAGGGAGTAGCACGACATGACCAAGTACGTTCTCGCACTTGACCAGGGCACCACCAGCTCTCGCGCCATCCTTTTCTCGCGCGAAGGCGACATCATCCAGATTTCGCAGAAGGAATTCACCCAGATCTACCCGCAGCCGGGCTGGGTGGAGCACAACGCCAACGAGATATTCGACACCGAATCGTGGGTCATGCGTGACTGCCTGAAGCAGGCGGGCATTGACGCCTCGCAGGTGGTCGCCGCGGGCATCACCAACCAGCGCGAAACCACGGTGGTCTGGGACAAGGCCAGCGGCGCGCCGGTGTACAACGCCATCGTGTGGCAGGACCGCCGCACGGCGGGCTTCTGCGACGAACTGAAGGCGCGTGACCTGGCCGACACCTTTCGCCAGAAGACCGGCCTTGTGCTTGACGCCTACTTCTCCGGCACCAAGGTGCGCTGGATCCTTGAAAACGTGCCCGGCGCCCGCGCCAAGGCCGAAAAGGGCGAACTGCTGTTCGGCACCATCGACACCTGGCTCATCTGGAACCTGACCAAGGGCAAGGTGCACGCCACCGACGAATCCAACGCCAGCCGTACCCTGATGTTCAACATCAACACCGGCCAGTGGGACGACGAACTGCTGGGCATTCTGGGCGTGCCGCGCTCCATGCTGCCCACGGTGACTCGCTCGTCCGAAGTGGTGGGCGACATCCATCCGGAATTCCTGGGCAAGGCCATTCCCATTGCCGGTAACGCGGGCGACCAGCAGGCCGCCACCTACGGCAACGCCTGCCTGAAGCCCGGCATGGCCAAGAACACCTACGGCACCGGCTGCTTCATGCTCATGAACACCGGCAAGGAAGTGCACGCCAGCAAGAACAACCTGCTGACCACCATGGCCTGGGCCACCCCTTCGGGGCGTTATTTCGCCCTGGAAGGCAGCGTGTTCATCGCCGGTGCGGTGGTGCAGTGGCTGCGCGATGGCCTTGGCATCATCAAGGCCGCGCCCGAAGTGGAACAGTTGGCCCTGAGCGTGCCGGACAACGGCGGCGTGTACCTGGTGCCCGCCTTCGCGGGCCTTGGCGCGCCCCATTGGGACCAGTACGCGCGCGGCGCCATGGTGGGCATTACCCGTGGCGCCACCAAGGCCCACATCGCCCGCGCCGCGCTGGAATCCATCGCCCTGCAAACCCTGGATATCATGGATTGCATGCAGAAGGACGCGGGCATCAAGCTGGCGGCCCTGCGGGCCGACGGCGGCGCAACCCGCAACAACCTGCTGATGCAGTTCCAGGCCGACGTGCTGGGCGTGCCGGTGGAACGCCCCAAGGTGACGGAAACCACGGCGCTGGGCGCGGCCTATCTGGCCGGTCTGGCCGTGGGCTTCTGGAAGAGCGAAGAGGAAATCGAGGCCATGTGGCAGCTCGACCGCCGCTTCGAACCCAACATGTCCGCCGAAACCCGCGAAAAGCTGGTGCACGACTGGCAGCGGGCGGTGGAGCGGGCCAAGGCCTGGGCGCAGGAATAGGGACCGTTTCCAAATTGTCTTTTCGCCCGTTGGCTTCCGACCCGAAGGGCGCGAAGCGTGGCCGTTGGGCGAGCTTGCGAGCCCTACGGACATCGTGCGCAACGAGGTCAAACGTCGCCTGCCATGGCTTTGCTGTCCTTATCCGTAAGACTCGCGCAACGCGCTCGCCTAACGGCTAAGGCTCGGTCGAATACGATAGGAGCGCGTTGCGGACGCCATCCGTAAGGCTCACAAGTTCGCCTAACGGCTGCCGCACTCCCTCATGGCAGGCTAGTTTTCCTCGCCAACGAACGAAAATCCTGCTTTAGAAACAGCCCCTGAAGACAAAGCCGCATAGGCACCACTGAATGATCGACGCCGGGAAGGGCAACCTTCCCGGCGTTTTTACGTTGTCGGGCAGAGGGGCAAAACTGTGACGCTGGCGAAGCGAACGTGGGGGACCTTGGATGACTGGGGCGATCGGGGTGGCTAGTGGCGGTGCGCGAATGAGGTCGCGCGGCTATTCCCGCGCCGTGTGGCTGAAGAATTCCCCCGGCGTGCGGCCCATCAACTGGCGGAAGGCGGCGATGAACGCAGAGGTGGAATCGTAGCCCATCTCCAGCGCCACGGCAGTGACCCCGCGTCCCCGTTCCAGTTCCGGCAGGGCGGCCAGCATGCGGGCCCGCTGGCGCCATTCGCGCAGTGAAAGGCCTGTCTCGGCCCGGAACAGCCGGGTCAGGGTCCGGTCGCTCATGCCTGCCCGTGCGGCCAGGCGCGGCAGGGAATGGTCCTCGCCGGGGGCGTCCAGCATGGCCTCGCACAGGGCGGCCAGCCGGGCATCTGCAGGCAGAGGCAGCGACAGCCCGGCCTCCGGCAGGGCCACCAGTTCGTCCAACAGCACTCCCACCAGCCGCCCGTGCGCGCCGTGCTCGTCATAGTTCCTGGGTAGTTGCGTGAAGGCAAGCACCAGTTCGCGGGCCAGCGGCGTCACTTCAACCACCCGGCAGCGGGTGGGCATGGCATCCCACAACGGGGCCAGTGCGGCGGGATCTATGTACATGCTGCGCTGCTCTGCCGGGCCGCTGGTCATCACCTCGTGCGGCAGTCCTGCCGGTATCCAGATGGCCCGCTGCGGCGGGGCCATGTGGCTGCCGTGGCGGGTGCGTATCTCCAGCACGCCGTGCACGGCATAGCTGAACTGTACCCAGTCATGGCTGTGCGGATGGGTCCACGACCCGGCGGACAGCGATTCCGCCCGGGCGAACACCGGGCGGGGCAGGGCGGCGATGTCGGGTATGGCGCGGGGGATGGTCATGCGGCGGTCCTTCGTCAGTCGTGGAACATCGGGTGCCGCGCGTATTCGGAAGAGCAGGGGGCGGCTGAGCGGGAGTGGAAAAACACTCTTTGGCGTATTCCCGACATATCTTGTCTCCGTGTCGATAGCAGGAAGGCGCGCGGGTGGCTAGATGTCTGGTGCGGGCGGCACACTGGCCGCCCACCGACCCCCAGACTTGATGGAGAGACGACCATGTTTGCAAAGTACGCACGACGGATGGCCAAGGACTGGTTTCTGGCCGGCATGCTGGGCGCCGTGGCCCTGGCCACGCTGCTGCCCGACCTTGGGGCCAGCGGCGGCACGCTGCACGCCGACATGCTGGGCAACGCCGGTATTTTCCTGATCTTTTTCTTTCACGGCGCGGGCATTTCGCCCGAAAGCATGCGCCACGGCATGTCCCGCTGGAAGTTGCACACCATGGTGCAGCTGACCACCTTCGTGGTGTTTCCGCTGCTGTGGTTCGGCTTTCGCTTCGCCTTCGACGACCTGGTCCCGGCGGACCTGATGCTGGGGTTCCTGTACCTGTGCGCGCTGCCGTCCACCATATCCTCTTCGGTGGCCATGACCGCCATCGCCCACGGCAACGTGCCGGGGGCCATCTTCAACGCCACCCTGTCCAGCCTGCTGGGCATCTTCCTGACGCCGGTGATCATCGCCCTGGCCGCCGGTGCGCAGGGCGGGGCCCTGTCGCTCACCGACGCCATGATCAACATCGCCGGGCTGCTGTTCCTGCCCTTCGTGCTGGGGCAGTTGGCCCGCCCCTGGCTGGGCAGCTTCATCGCCCGCCACAAGAAGAAGGTGAACACCTTCGACAAGGTGGCCATCCTGATTCTGGTGTACAACTCGTTCTGCGATTCCGTGCGGGGCGGCCTGTGGCGCGACCACGGCATGGACCTGCTGGCCCTGACCATCGGCGGTGCGGCCCTGTTCCTGCTGGTGGTGCTGGTGCTGAACACCGTGGTGGCCCGCGCGCTGGGCTTCGACAAGCCGGACGAAATCGCCGCCGTGTTCTGCGGGTCCAAGAAGACCCTGGCCTCCGGCGTGCCCATGGCCCGGCTGCTGTTCGGCGCGCACCCGGCGCTGGGGGTCATCGTGCTGCCCATCATGTTCTACCACCAGTTGCAGTTGTTCGTGTGCTCCATTCTGGCCGAACGCTACGCTCGGGGCATGCAGCAACATGGGCAACAACTGGAACGGGAAGGGCGTGGCGATTCGGCGGGGCAGGCGGAAGCGGCCACTCCCGCATCAGGTGCGGCCATGGAAGCTGCCAGCCGTTCGTAACATCTCTCTCCGCCTCATCCCCTTGCAGCCCCTCCGCGTGCCCGCACGCGGAGGGGCTTGCGTTTCCGAGCCGTCTGCCGCACAGGAGATGCATGTGCGCCTGTACCACCAGAACCGATACCTCGCCCGCGCCTCGCGCCCCGAAGGGTAATGCAGCCCCGAAGGACGATGTGTCCTGGATGGCCGCCTCGCGCCTGCCGGGGCTGGATCTGTTGCGGGCCCGCTATACGCGTCAGGTGTTCTCCCGGCATTTTCACGAGGGGTACGCACTGGGCGTCATAGAGGGGGGGGCCTTGCGTTTCCGCTATCTGGGGCGCGACCACGTGGCCGCCCGGGGCGCGGTGAACCTGGTGGCCCCCGGAGAAACGCACGACGGCCGTGGTGCGGGTGACGCTGGCGATGCGGGTTGGGCCTACCGGATGTTCTACCTCGACCCGGACATCGTGCGCATGGCCGGGGAAGAGGCGGGGCTGCCGCATGGCGCGTTGCCCGATTTCGCCAGCGGCGTCCTGGACGACCCGGAACTGGCGGCGGCCATCGACGCCCTGCACCGCGACATGGAACGCGCCGGGCCATGCATGCCCACACTGGCGCAGGAAATACGGCTTTCCGCCGTACTTGCCCGCTGGATAACCCGTCATGCGGCACAGCGCGCGCCCGCCGCCCGTGCGCTGCGTGCCGATGGGGAACCCGTGGCCGTGCGCCGCGCCCGCGACTATCTGGACGCCCACTGCGCCGACGACGTGCGGCTGGCGGACCTGGCCGGGGTGGCCTGCCTGAGCCCGTTCCATCTCGCCCGCGCCTTTGCCGCAGCCGTGGGGCTGCCCCCGCACGCCTATCTGGTGCAGGCGCGGGTGCGCCGGGCGCGTGGCCTGCTGGCCGCAGGAACCACGCCCGCCGAGGCAGCGGCAGCGGCAGGCTTTGCCGACCAGAGCCATCTTACCCGCGCCTTTCGGGCGCAGGTGGGCGTGACCCCGGCCAGATTCCGCAAGATGCTTCAAGACGCGCGCGGCACATGGGCCGTAGCCTTCGTGGAAAACAGGATTTCCACGGAGGATTCCCATGACCACGCACACACCGCGCCGGATGGCTGCGCAGGCGCAGACGCCTGCCGCCCATACAGAGATGGGGGAGATGCCAGAGATGGCGGAGGCAGCGCCCCTCGCCGTTGAGTTCACGTCCACGGGCGCGACGCCCTCCGCCACCCCGCCTTCCGCTGCGCCTGACGCCGCGGCGGCAGACACGCCAGGCTCGCTCCCGCAGCCCACGCCATCGTTCCCCGTCCTCGCAACCTCGCCCCGCGTCACCGTGCGCCCGCCGTTGCCCGCCGCCGGGGCGGCGCACGGTTCCGCATGGCGCGCGTATCTCGACCTCACCGCCGCCATGGTCATCGTGGGTTCGTCGGTGGCGGCGGCGCGCTTCGTTTCCCTGACGCTGCCGCCGCATCTGGTGCAGGAACTGCGCTTTCTGGTGGCCGCCTGCATCGCCGTGCCGCTGCTGTACCGGCGCGAAGGCGGCCTGCCGTGCCTGCCCCTGCGCGACTGGGGCGTGCTGTTCCTGCAGGCCGCCGCAGGTTCGCTGCTGTTCAACGTGCTGCTGCTGGCCGGGGTGGCCCGGCTGGATGCGGCGGCGGCGGGCGTGGTGACCAGCACGACCCCGGCGGTGATGGCGCTGGCCTCGCTGGTGCTGCTGCGCGAACGTCCCGGCGCGCGCACGCTGGCGGGTATCGCCTGCTGCGTGGCCGGGGTGCTGGTGCTGCGGCTGGCGCCTGTTCCCGGCGCGGCGGGCGGCGATGCGGCGGGTCTGGCTGTGTCGGGACTGGCGGCGTCGGGTGTTGACGGCATCGGCCTGCTGCTGGTGCTGGGCGCGGTGTGCTGCGAAACCCTGTTCCTGCTGTTGGGGCGCACCCTGCGCACGCCCGTCTCGCCGCTGGCCGCGTCCACGGCGTGCACGCTGTTCGGCGCGGTGCAGTTTTTGCCGCTGGCCCTGCCACAGGCGCACCGCGTGGCGGAACTGGACATCACCGGCTGGCTGCTGGTGGGGTACTATGGCGCGGTGATTACCGTGGCCGCATACATTTTCTGGTTTCGGGGCGTGGCCCGCGTGAACGCGGGAACGGCAGGGGCCTTTACCGCCGTGCTGCCGGTGAGCGCCCTTGGCTTTTCCGCACTGCTGCTGGGCGAGCCGGTGGGCTGGGCGCATCTGGCCGGGGTGGCCTGCGTGCTGTGCGGCATCTGGTGCGTGACCCGGCGCTGATGCGGGGGGACGGAGAACGGTGAAGGGCCGAGCCCCTCGGAATCGCCCTTCGCCGCCCTTTACCGTCCTTCGCCACTCGGCGTCGGGCGTCTTCCCCCGCGAGTGCCGCGACCATGCCGCGTTGCTCCCCCTGGCGGCCCGGCAGTGGCTCGCTGGTGGTCCGCCGGTGGCGTGTAGGTGGCCTTCCGTTGGCGTGCGCCGCCCTCTTGCGGAAAGATGGCGGCGCGGGGCGAAAATCCATTGCCGCTGGCGACATCGCGTCATATAGGAAAGGTAGGGGAGAGTGCCTGCTTTCCCTCCGCGTCCGTGTTTGTTCCTGCCGTCACGAAGTCGGCCCGTTCTCTCCGATGGTTTCCCTTCCGACGATCCTTTCCGCCGACCTACCCTCCGCCTGACGCTTCACGGACGCTTCCTCCGCTGCCACGCGTGCCACCCGCTGGGGTGTGGCGCGCTTTATCCGGACTGCCGGAACACCGGAAAGGAGGAGCCATGAAGATTCTCGTTGCCGTCGATTCGTCGCAGTATTCCGAAAAGGCCGTGGCCAAGGCGGTGGAACTGGCCCAGAAGGGCGGCGCGGAACTGATCGCCCTTGCCGTGGCCGAACAGCCGCTGGACATGGGCGAGATCGCCGTTCCCGTCGATCTTTCCGTCCATTACGAGGCGGTGGCCGCCAAGGCGCTGGAAAAGGCCGTCGACATCGCCAAGTCCAAGGGCATGGCCCTGCGTTCGGTGCTGGAAGGCGGCAGTTCTCCCGCCGACAACATCATCGAACTGGCGAAGAAGGAAGGCGTGGACCTGATCGTCACCGGCAGCCGCGGCCGTACGGGGCTTGAAAAGTTCCTGCTGGGCAGCGTGGCGGCCAAGGTGGTGTCGCACGCCGCCTGCTCGGTGCTGGTGGTGCGGTAGGTTCGTGTAGTGCGTCCGGGTGCATTCGGGAGCATTCGGGAGCATTCGGCCTGCCGCCCTGTCGGATCATGATTTGCAGGAAGGCGGGCGCGTTTGTCGCGCCCGCCTCATGAACATGCCCTGCTTGCGGCGTAGGTACCTGCCGCGCGCACCATGCTGGATGCATTGGCAAAAAATGCCACGGCGGCATTGCCCGGCGCTACGTGGCGTCGCTGTCGCCGATTAGCGCTTTACATCCCCCCGCGCCGGGGGTATTGATCACTCATTCAGCTAGGGGAGCCCGTAGGGCTGAGAGTGGAGCACGCCTCCAGACCCTCTGAACCTGAAGCAGTTTACACTGCCGTAGGGAAGCTGAGCGTACCGCGCCCGAAATGCCGGAAACGCCCGTCCACCCTGCGACGGGCGTTTTTTGTTCGCCCGCCGCAGCAAAGCGGGAAAAACCGCGCGCCGGACGCGCCATAACGCGAAGCTGGGGGAGCCCGTGCGGGCTGAGAGGGAAGGGCAACCTTCCGACCCCGAGAACCTGATGCAGGTCATCCTGCCGTAGGGAAGCTTCCTCGCCTTCGGGCCATCAAAGGGGAGCTTGCCATTCGCAGGCTCCCTTCGCTTTCTCGAACGTCGCGGCAGCGGAGATTTACGGCAATGACGATACGCGTGAACGGACAGCAGATGGAATGCGAAACCGGCACGACGCTGCTCCAGTTGCTGGAGCAGATGGCCCTGCGGCCCGAGGCCGTTGTGGTCGAGCGCAACCGCGCCATCGTGAAGTCCGGGGAGTACGGGGCCACCCGGCTCGATCAGGGAGACGAACTCGAACTACTGCACTTCGTGGGAGGGGGCTAGTGACGCACGACACACACGACAACGACACGCTGGTGATCGGAGGGACGGCTCTGACAAGCCGCCTCTTCATCGGCACCGGCAAGTACGGCACCGACTCCCTCATCCCTGACGTGGCCGGGGCCTCGGGCTCCCAGGTCATCACCGTGGCGCTGCGGCGCGTGGATCTGGCCAATCCCAAATCCAACGTGCTGGCCCACATTCCGCCGCACATGCGGCTGCTGCCGAACACCTCCGGCGCGCGGACGGCCGAAGAGGCCGTCCGCATCGCCCGGCTGGCGCAGGCCGCCGGGTGCGGCAACTGGATCAAGATCGAGATCATTTCCGACAGCCGCTTTCTGCTGCCGGACGGCTACGCCACGGCCCGCGCCACGGAAACGCTGGCCAGGGAAGGCTTTGTGGTGCTGCCGTACATGAACCCGGACCTGTACGTGGCGCGCGACCTGGTCAACGCCGGAGCCGCCGCCGTGATGCCGCTGGGCGCGCCCATCGGCACCAACCGGGGGTTGCGCACGGCAGAGATGATCGGCGTGCTCATCGAGGAAATCGACCTGCCGGTCATCGTGGACGCGGGCATCGGCAAGCCCTCGCAGGCCTGCGAGGCCATGGAAATGGGCGCCGCCGCGTGTCTCGTGAACACAGCCATCGCCACGGCGGGCAACCCGGTGGCCATGGCCCGCGCCTTTGGCGAGGCGGTGCGCGCCGGGCGCGCGGCGTATCGTTCGGGCGCGGGGCCGGTGGCCACGGCGACTGCGGACGGGGCCAGCGCCTCGTCGCCGCTGACGGGCTTTCTGGGGGAATAGCGGCGAAGGGGCGGACGTTGCGGCGGGGCATGCCAGCCTGCCCGCAGTGCCTGCCCAGTCTGCCTGCTCAGTCTGCCTGGCCGATTTGTTTGACCGGTCTGGCTGACCTGTCTTTATCCCGCGTTTGCCGTCCCCCGCGTCTTTCCGCACAAGGAGCAGGACATGAGCATGTACGACGTGGTCCGCGAATGGACCCCCCACGTGGCGGACGCCCCCCTGCGCGCCTTCATGGATGTTGCCACCCCGGACGATGTTGCCCGCGTGCTGCGCAAGGAACGTCTTTCCCCGCACGACCTGCTGACCCTGCTTTCACCGGCGGCGGCCACGCAACTGGAGCCCATGGCCCGTCGCGCCCGCGAACTGACCGTGCGCCACTTCGGTCGCACCATCCAGTTGTTCACCCCGCTGTACCTTTCCAACCACTGCACCAACCAGTGCAGGTACTGCGGCTTCAACGCGCGCAACCACATCCCCCGCCAGCGCCTGACGGACGCAGAAATCGTGGCCGAGGGCACGGCCATTGCCGCCACCGGGCTGCGCCATCTGCTGCTGCTCACCGGCGATGCGCGCCACATGTCCGGGCCGGACTACATCGCCCACGCCGCGCGGCTGCTGGCCCCGCTGTTCCCCTCGCTGTCGGTGGAGGTCTATTCGCTGACGGATGAGGAGTACGCGTTGCTGGTGGACGCGGGCATCGACGGCATGACCATGTTCCAGGAAACCTACAACGAGGTACTGTACCCGGATCTGCACCCCGCCGGACCCAAGCGCGACTACCATTTCCGCTTGGGCGCGCCGGAGCGCGCCGCCCGCGCGGGCATGCGCGGCGTGGGGCTGGGGGCGTTGCTGGGGCTGGACGACTGGCGGCGTGACGCCTTTTTCACCGCCCTGCACGGCCAGTGGCTGCAACGCCACTACCCCTATGTGGACGTGAGCTTTTCCGTGCCCCGCCTGCGCCCGCACGCCGGGGCCTTCCAGCCTGCCCACACGGTATCCGACCGCGATCTGGTGCAGGTCATCCTGGCCTACCGCATCTTCATGCCCAGCGCGGGCATTACCGTGTCCACCCGAGAACGGGCAGGCCTGCGCGACAACCTGATTCCCCTTGGCGTCACCCGCATGTCCGCCGGGGTGAGCACCGCCGTGGGCGGTCACGCCACGCATACGGATGCGGACGGGCAGGGGGATGGGGATGGCGCCACCCCGCAGTTCGAGATTTCCGATCCGCGCAGCGCCGACGACATGGCCGAGGCCATTGCCGCGCGCGGCTACCAGCCGGTGTATAAGGACTGGGAATCGGTGCTGGACGGCGGGTACGGGTGTGGGATAGCGTGCGCCGCGCGACGCACCTCGTCTGAAGCCCCCAGCCCGGCAGCCTGCTGACAGGCGCCCCGGGCCACGCCTGACGCCTTCCATAAGGCCGGACGTGCACGCGGGACGGGCGAGGCGGGGCATTCGCGCCGCAATCCCCCCCTTTCAGGAGCTTTCGTGAGCATTCTTTCCGACGGTCTCGCCCGGTATCTCGAACATGACCACCTTGAACGCATGGCCGCGGCCCGCGTGGGCATCGCGGGGGCAGGGGGCCTTGGCTCCAACTGCGCCGCCATGCTGGTGCGCAGCGGCCTGCGTCGTCTCGTGGTGGCCGACCGCGACGTGGTCGAACCCTCCAACCTCAATCGCCAGCAGTACCAGCCGTTTCATCTCGGCAAGTCCAAGGTGGACGCCCTGGCCGAAAGCCTGCGCGTCATCGAACCCCGCCTGGTGGTCACCGCCCGGCGCGTGGACCTGACCCCCACCAACGTGGCCGACGTGTTCGCGGGCTGCAACATTCTGGTGGAGGCCCTGGACGACCCCGAAGCCAAGCGCATGTTCGTGGAGGCCGCGCTGGAAATGGGCGCCTTCGTGGTGTCCGCCTCCGGCATGGGCGGCTGGGGCGGCCCGGCCATGCAGATGCGCCGCATGGGCGAACGCATGGTGCTGGTGGGCGACTTCACCAGCGAGGTGGGCCATGACCTGCCGCCGCTGGCCCCGCGCGTGACCATGGCGGCGGCCATGCAGGCGGATGCGGTTATTGCCCACATACTTGGCCCTTGCCCCGGCTTTGTGTAATCGGCGTCAGGGCGGGCATATGCTGCGTCAAACAGGCTTTCCGCGCGGGTCACGTACCGAAGAGCGCTCTGCGGTCGCCATCCGTAAGGTTCGCAAGCTCACCTAACGGCTGGCGCACACTCCCCTTGCGGAAAACCGGCTTTCCTTGCCTCTGCCCACCCTGCCCGCGTTTACAGGGTGTGCAAATCCCGTAACGTCTGCGGAAGGTTGGCGATGTCCGTCGTGCCTGATGTGCCATGCATCGTCGTACTGGGCAGAATTCAGTCATCAACCCCAAGGAGCATCCCATGCCGCGCATCCTTCCCGGCAGCACGCCGGAGGCCGACATCTACTGCCTGACCGATGACGGGCTGTCGCGCGGGCGGTCCGCCGTGGACGTGGTGGCCGCCATGCTGCGCGGGGGCGCGCGCATCGTGCAGTACCGCGAAAAGGACAAGCACGCCGGGGAGATGCTGCGCGAGTGTCAGGAGTTGCGCCGCATGACCCGCGAGGCCGGTGCCTGTTTCATCGTCAACGACCACGTGGACATCGCCATGCTGTGCGACGCCGACGGCGTGCACGTGGGGCAGGGGGACCTGCCCGTGCCAGCGGTGCGGCAACTGGTGGGGCCGGGGCGCATCATCGGGCTGTCCACCCATTCGCCGGAGCAGGCCCGCGCTGCCGTGGCAAGCGGGGCGGACTACATCGGCGTGGGGCCGATTTTCGCCACCAAGACCAAGAAGGACGTCTGCGCACCGGTGGGCTTCGAATACCTGGACTGGGTTGTGGGCAACATTGCGCTGCCCTTCGTGGCCATTGGCGGCATCAAGCTGCATAACATCGGGCAGGTTGCCGCGCACGGCGCGCGGTGCTGCGCGCTGGTTTCCGAAATCGTGGGCGCGGACGATGTCGCCGCCTGTTTGGCACAGGCGCGCGCGGCCATGGGTGCGCCGCAGGGGTAGCCCGCTCCGTCACCTGTGCCGCGCCTGCGTGGTGATTGTTTGCATCTGCGGTCGTCTGGCCCCGTCTGTCTCCAACTGACGCCCCCTGACGCCACATGTCTCCGTCTTTCCCTGTCTTTCCCCGTCTTCCCTGTCTTCTCCATACGGCACGCAAAAACGCGGCGCTCCCGAAAGGGCAGCGCCGCGTTGTTCATTGCATGCAGCAACGGTGCGATGGATACGCCGGACAGGACACTTCCGGTCAGGCAATTTCCTCCAGCAGGCCGGAGATGCCAGCGGACATCGTCGTCGAGTCCGAGGAGGCGAACAGGCTGGAGAAGTCGAAGCCGCCCGCACTGCCGTAGGCATTCATGGCCCGCCGCAGTTCGGAGGTGGAAGAATCGGACCCGTTTTCGCCGCGCGCAAGGCGCAGCGCCTCGGCATAGCCGGGGATGGCGGCGGCGAGTTCCTCGGTGGAAACCACGCCGTCCTTGTTGGTGTCCAGGTCGTCGTATTCTTCGTCTTCTTCGTCCTCGCTCGATGAACCGGACGCGCTGCTGGCCGACGAGCCGGAAGCCGCCGCGGCCAGGGTGGAGTCGGATTCGGACGAGGAGGCCACGCCGTTTTCGATGGCGGCACTCAGTTCGTCGCCGGTGATCACCCCGTCGCCGTCAAGGTCGTACTGGCTGAACGTATCGTCATCCAGCCCGGATTCCTCCTGCGTCAGGTCGCCGCTTTTATCGGAATCCGCAAGGCCCATGATCATGGCCGTAAGCGAGGCGTATGCCTGCGCGGCGGCATCGGATGCGGCGGAGGCATCCACGGAAAGCGTGCCGTCATCGCCAACGCTGGCCACGCCCGACTTCAGGGCGGCCTCCAGTTCGAAGCCGGTCACCGTGCCGTCACCGTCGGAGTCCAGCGCGTCGAACGATTCCTGTTCCAGCCCCGATTCGTCCAGCGAAAGCCCGCCGCTGACGTCCTTGTCCAACTGGCCCAGCAGCGATGCCGTCTGCGCAAAGGCAGAGCCTTCCTCGCCGTCCTGCATCATGGCGATGAGCTTGTCGCGGTTGCTGAACAGCCCGCTGGCCTGCGTGGTGCCTTCGCTGTCGTCGGACCCGCCGAACAGGCTGGTCAATGACGATGTGGCGCTCTGGGTAATCTGCGACGTCTGGTCGCTGCCCCAGGACGCCAGCAATTCCTGTAGCGTGGAACTGCTGGAACGTATTCCTGATATGCTCATGAGTACCTCCTAACGTACCTCATGTGCGCAGCGCCGTGCTCGCCCGCAGCCCGAGGGCAGGAAAAGCGTGCCGCACCATGCGGCACGGTCGCGAAAAAGCAAGAATCGCACCAACGGCAAAGCTTGCCGGGTGGTGCGAGCGGCGGCGGGAACGGTGGGGGATGGCAGGCGACCGTTGGAGGCCGCCGCCATGGGGAGGCCTGCTGCATGTGCGGCCCGCCCGTGATGGGCAGGCAGGCGTCTGTCGCATGGCCCGCCGGGGGGCTGGGCGTGATGGGCCGCAACAAGCCCACCCGGCTGGCGATGTGTGCGTGAGGTAAGGGAGGCGGGCTAGGCCGTGCTTTCGGCTGCCCCCGTGGCTGCCCCCACGCCTGTCTGTTCCGTTTCGGCGGCGGCTGCGTCCGCCAGCACGTCGGCAATGTCGCCTACGGCATCGGACGAGGCATCGGTGGAGGTGCCCGCGTCACCCGATGCGGAGCCGCCAGTGGCGGCAACGGCGCTGGATGACCCGGTGGTGGCGCCCGTGCTGCCGGTGGGAGCGGTTTCGAACAGGGCGGTCATCAGGCCGCCCATGTTGCCCTCGTACCGGTCCATGGCCTCGTGCGCGGCCATGCCGTAGGCCCGGCGGCCATAGCTGTTGCGCGCCACGGAACTCAGCGCGTGCAGTGCGCCCATGACGTCCAGCATCTGTTGCAACGATCCGCCGAATTCATTGGCGGTGACGCTGCCGTCGCCATCCGTGTCGAGCTGCGCGAAGCGGTCCTGATCCAGGCCCGATTCCGACTGCGACAGCCCGCCGCTGTCGTCTGCGTCCAACGTTTCCACGATGCGTTGGGCAATGCGCGCAGCCATGGCCCCCACCGTACTGCCCTGGGCGGTCGCCGTGTCGGCGGCAGCCCCACTGGCGGCTGTGGCGGTGGTGTCCGTGCCCCCGTCAGTGGGATCGGTGGAATCCGTGGTGTCGGCATCCTGTCGGGTGGCGGGGGCCGTCAGGCGCACGGCCAGCTTGCCGTCCAGGGTGGCGGCGATGGCGCCCGCCAGTGCGGCGCTGGAAAGCTCGCCGGAAGAGAGCAGCCCGTCGCCGTCGGTGTCCAGGCTGGTGAACATGTCATCCGCAAGGCCGGTTTCCGCGGCGGAGAGTGCGCCATCGCCGTCGGTATCGCCCTTTTCGACGAGCAGCCCGGCCATCGCTGCCGCCTGCTCCGCAGTGGGACCGGACATCGCGCCGGGAACGGACGATGCATCACCGGGTTCCGACCGCATCAGATCTATCAGTTCGTCGCGTTTGCTGCGCAGCCCGGCGCGCAGTTCGCGACTGCTGACCGCGCCGTCGTCATTCTTGTCCAGTTCGGCAAACGCCGACTCGGACAGTTGTGATTCGGTGACGGAAAGGCTGCCGTCGTCGTCGGCATCCAGCTCCGCCATCATGGCTCCTGCCAGGCGGCTGGTGGTTCTGCCCCAGCCTCTGCCTTTGCCGTGCCACGGGTCCCACCCCGTGCCAGAGATTCCTCCGTGGTTTTCGATGCTCATGCGTCCTCCGTCTGCCCTCCCGGGTCTGCCCGGGGCATGGCCCCGGGTGTCATGCCGCAACACGAACGGCGGCGGAAGGTTTTGCCCGGTCTTCGGGCTGGGCAGGACGAGGCAAGTTTCGTTCCGGAGGCGTTATTTTCCGGCGTTGCCGCAAGGCGTCCGGCAGGACTGGTCTTGCGGAAGCACCTTCCTTCGGAACACCGGAAGAATGGGCGAAAGGACCAAGGGACAGCGCGGCAGATGGTTCGCCCCACGAAGCGCTGGCGGCAAGCGCGGGGTGCGGGTCAGCGGTTGCCGGAGCCGCCGCCCCGCGCCGTGGCATCAGCAGAATCGGGAACGCCGCCGACGCGTACGGGGAAGGCCCTGTCGATGAGCCTGCCCGGCGATATCCCCATGGCCTCGGCAATGGCAAGGATGTTCAGCAGGCACAGGTTGCGTTCACCCCGCTCCACACCACCAATGTAGGTGCGGTGCAACTCAACTCTTTCGGCCAACTGCTCCTGTGACCAGCCGAGTGTTTCACGAACCTGGCGGATTGTGCTCCCTAGCGCAATAAGATGCTGTTTTTCTTGAGCAGAGTATCCTGGCATGGCTTCCTCCAGTGGCTGCGGGAATCCATTCAGGTTCTGCGTTGACGACTATAAGTCTACAGACTATAAGTATCGCACGCCATCTTCGATCCCTAAGGCCATGTACGCAAAAGTCTATTTCAGAAAAGATGGCCGCGCGTTGCTTCAAGTGTCTTGTCTGTAAGCATGTACTTTTTTGTCGATGGGTCGGGCGTATGTTTGTAGTGGGTTATGTAAAAAGTTTTTTTCAGGTCATGGCATGCGAACATGCGTAGCGTTACAGGACAGTATGTGCTGTTCATTCGTCTGTGTTTGGCTGTGTGTATATTTAATTCATGTATTGCGTTATGCATGAATACGAAATGAATTAATTTTATACGGATCGGATTAATTGGGAATATCTTTATGATGGAATTATTTTTTTTGCCATTATCAATGAATTATAATTTGCTGCAAAAAGTATGAAATATGGTGTCAGGGGCGTGGAATGAGTGGGACTGAATATGTATTGGAGTGAATCATGACGTTGAAAGCGAAATTAATCTCAAGTTTTGTTGTTCTAATTTTTCTTCTCGCAAGCGTTGGTGGGTATTCGTCTGTTCAATTGCGTGATATTCTTGGTGATGTCATTAATCTTACGCAAAACTGGATGCCAAGCATCAAGGCTGTTGGAGATATTCGTGGTAACATTAATGAAGTACGACGCCAGCAATTGCAGCACGTCATTGCGCGTGATGAATCCGCCATGGAGGAAATCGAGCGCAGCCTGAAGGTCATCAACGGGCGGCGGTTGGCCAACAGCACGCTCTACGAGAAGCTGATTTCTTCCCCAGAGGAACGTGCGGCCTTCCGGGAATACAATTCGAATTTCGAGCAATACCTGGCAGGGGTGGACAAGATGATCGCCCTTTCGCGCCAGAATCGCACCGAAGAGGCCATGGCCCTGGACACGAAGGAGCTCAAGCCGGCTTTTGACGCGGCCATTACCGCCCTGCGCCGCTGCGTGGAAATGAACGACAAGGGCTCCAAGGATTCCGGCGATGCAGCGGGTGAACGCGTGTCCACCACTCAGCAGGTCAACATCGTGCTGGTTGCCGTGGCGTTGCTGATCGGCGTGGGGGCCGCCGTGTTCCTGATCCGCTCCACTCTCAATCAGCTTGGTGAAGATCCCGGCTACTTGCAGGGTGTTTCGACAGAGATCGCCGCAGGCAACCTGAACGTGAGCTTCCGCTCCGAGCGACCCTTGTCCGGCGTGTATCAGGCCATGCAGGCCATGGTGGCCACCCTCAAGGGCAAGATCGCCGAGGCCGACGAAAAGACCGTGCTGGCCGAGGCCAAGGAGCGCGAAGCCGTGGCCGCCACCGCTGCGGCGGAGGAAGCCCGCAAGCAGGCGGAAAATGCCAGGCGCGAAGGCATGATCCAGGCCGCCCAGAAGCTGGAAGGCGTGGTGGAAGTGGTGTCCTCCGCCTCTGAAGAACTTTCCGCCCAGATCGAACAGTCCGACCGGGGCGCGGAAGAGCAGTCCAAGCGCGTGGCCGAAACCGCTACCTCCATGGAAGAAATGAACGCCTCGGTGCTGGAAGTGGCCCGCAACGCGGGCACCGCCGCCACCTCATCCGAAAACGCCCGCAACAAGGCCGAATCGGGCGCGGACATCGTGAACAACGTGGTGCGCGAAATCTCGCAGGTGCAGCAGCAGTCCATGGACCTGAAGCGCGACATGGAAGACCTGGGCCGACAGGCCGAGGCCATCGGCCAGATCATGAACGTCATTTCCGACATCGCCGACCAGACCAACCTGCTGGCCCTGAATGCCGCCATCGAGGCGGCCCGCGCCGGTGACGCGGGACGCGGTTTTGCCGTGGTGGCCGACGAGGTGCGCAAGCTGGCCGAAAAGACCATGCAGGCCACCAGCGAGGTGGGCAGCGCCATCCGGGGCATCCAGCAGGGCGCCCAGAAGAACATGGACAATGTGGACCGCTCGGTGCGCGCCATCGAGGAAACCACCCGCCTGGCCCAGGACTCCGGCGCGTCGCTGAAGGAAATCGTGGCGCTGGTGGATTCGGCCACCGACCAGGTGCGCGGCATCGCCACCGCGTCGGAGCAGCAGTCTGCCGCCAGCGAAGAGATCAACCGGGCGGTGGAGCAGGTCAGCACCATCTCTGCCGAAACGGCGCAGGCCATGCGCGAGGCGGCCAAGGCGGTATCCGAGCTGTCCAACCAGGCCCAGGTGCTGCGTCGCCTGGTCGAAGAACTGAAGCAGGCATAGGCGCGCCATGGAAACCACCCACGAAGGCATCGCATCCGGTGCATCGGGCGTAACGGGAATATCCGGCCAGTTCCGGCTGGATGGTGGAGACGGCGGGTTGCTGCAACTCGTCACCTTCACCCTGGGCGAAGAAGAATTCGGCGTGGACATCCTGCGGGTACAGGAAATCATCCGCATGATGCCGGTTACCCGCGTGCCCGCGGCACCCTCGTTTGTCGAAGGCATCATCAACCTGCGCGGCAAGGTCATTCCCGTCATCGACATGCGGGCGCGCTTCGGCCTGCGGGCCGGGGCGGCTGACGAAAAGACCCGCATCATGGTGGTGGAGATGGATGGCCGCGTGGCCGGGTTCATCGTGGATTCGGTGTCCCAGGTGCTGCGCCTGCCCGCCTCCACGGTGGAGGCGCCTCCCGCCGTCATAGAGGGGGGCGGGTCCGACTTCATTCGCGGCGTGGGCAAGCTGGAAGGGCGGCTGTTGCTGCTGCTCGACCTGGACCTGCTGCTGGGCGAAAGCGAAAAGGCGGTGCTGGACGGCATCCGCTAGGTTGCATTGCCCCCCGTGGCCGGTTCGGTGCCGACCAGTCCGCACTGAACCGGTACGCCGGACGGCAGGATCACTTCAACGACTGCTCCGTGAGTGTGCCACGCGCGATGGCGTGAAACGCGATCCCCCGCCGCGCCCGAGCGCGCGGCAACGCCCACGTTGCATGGCGGCCCGTCGCCACCCCGCCTCCATCCCCGACATGGCGGGTCCCCCCAAGGGCGGCGGGCCGACCGCGAAGGCGCGGGGGCATAGGACATGCCCCCCGCCTTCGTCCATTTTCAGCCAGAGAAAACGGCGCGCTTCCCGTGGGAGGCGCGCCGTTTTTTTCGGCTGTACGCATGTGGAGCAGGATGCGGAATGGCCCGGAACCGGCAATGCAACGAGAGGGGGCAGCAGCCCGCCGCTACACGTCGAACAGCATCTCCAGGTCTTCGCGGGTCAGCGACTTCCAGGCTTCCTGGCCGGGGATGATGGCCTCGGCCACGCCGCGCTTCATGTCCTGCAACTTCAGGATCTTTTCTTCCACCGTGTTTTCGCAGATCAGCTTGTAGCTGAACACCTGCCGGGTCTGGCCGATGCGGTGCGTGCGGTCGGTGGCCTGGCTTTCCACGGCGGGGTTCCACCACGGGTCGTAGTGGATGACGTAGTCTGCCGAGGTCAGGTTAAGGCCCGTGCCGCCCGCCTTCAGCGAAATGAGGAAAATGGGAATTTCCGGCGTGTTGTTGAAGCGGTCCACCTGCTCGAAGCGGTCCTTGCTGGTGCCGTCCAGGTAGCAGAAGGGGATGGCGTTGATCTGCAGCCACGAGCGGATGATGTGCAGCATCTGCACGAACTGCGAGAACACCAGCACCTTGTGGCCTTCCTCCACGATGTCGGTGATCATGTCCTTGAAGGCGTCGAACTTGCCGGAGGGCAGGTTGGTGGTCAGCCCCGGCATGTCCAGCTTCAGCAGGCGCGGGTGGCAGCAGATCTGGCGCAGCTTCAGCAGCGCGTCCAGGATGGACATCTGGCTCTTGGCGATGCCCTTCTCGTCCACGTCGGCCATCACCTGCTCCTTCAGCTTGCGGGCAAGGGCGGTGTACAGTTCCGCCTGCTCTTCGGCCAGGGCGCAGTAGTAGGTGTTCTCGATCTTGGGCGGCAGGTCCTTTGCCACCTCGGACTTGGTGCGCCGCAGGATGAACGGGCGCACGCGGGTGCGCAGGTAGTCCAGCGTTTCGCTGTCGCCGTCCTTGATGGGCTTGATGATGCCCCGCTGGAAGGCGTGCTGCGACCCCAGGAAGCCCGGCATCAGGAACTCGAACAGCGACCACAGCTCGAACAGGTTGTTCTCGATGGGCGTGCCCGACAGGCACAGCCGCATGCGGGCGTTGATGCGCCGCACGGAACGCGCCGTGATGGTGTTGGGGTTCTTGATGTTCTGGGCTTCGTCCAGGATGATCGAGTTGAACTCGTGCTCCTGCAGTTCTTCCAGGTCGCGCCGCAGCAGGGCGTAGGTGGTGACCACCAGGTCCGATTCGTCGATGCGGCGGAACATGCCCTCGCGCCGGGTGCCGTAGATGATCAGGCGGCGCAGGTCGGGCACGAACTTCTGGGCTTCACGGTCCCAGTTGGGCAGCACCGAGGTGGGCACCACGATCAGGTTCGGCCCCACCGCCCCGCGTTCCACCATGTGCTGGATGAACGACAGGGTCTGGATGGTCTTGCCGAGGCCCATTTCGTCGGCCAGGATGCCGCCGAAGCCGTATTCGCGCAAAAAGTTGAGGTACGACAGGCCCTGCTGCTGGTAGCCGCGCAACGAGGCGGTAAGCCCCTTGGGCGGATTGATGGGCCGTATTTCGCGGAAGTTGCGGATCTTGTCGCGCAGGCTGTTCCAGAACGGGTCGGTCTGGGCGTCGGGCAGGTCGTCCAGCAGGCTGTCCAGCACCGGGGCCTCGAACTGCTGGAACTGCTTCTGCGGCGGCTTTTCCGGGTCCAGCCCAAGGGCCTGCAACTTGTGGGCGATGCGCTTCAGCCAGGCTTCCGGCAGGCTGGTGTACGAGCCGTCCTTGAGCTGCACGTAGCGCTTGCCCTGGCTCCACGCCTTCCAGATCTTGTCGATGGGCACCTTCTGGCCGTCGTATTCCACGGTGATGTCGAGCGAGAACCACTTGTCTTCCTCGCTCGTTTCCACCTTGGCCGTGATGACGGGCTGCGACAGGCGCACCTTGTAGCGTGACAGGGCCTTTTCGCCGTACACGCGGTACAGTTCCACCAGCTTGGGGTAGGCGTCGAGCAGGAAGTTGATGGCTTCTTCCGGCTCCAGGAACCACATGCGGTTGCTGCGTGGCTGAAAGCGCATTTCGGCCAGCAGCGCGGTAAGCGACGCCTCTTCTTCCTGGTGGCGGCGGATGAGGCAGGTGTGACCGTCGATGGTGTAGCTGCCGGTCTGAAAGTCGGGGTTGGGGCCGGGCAGATAGAATTCGCCGTGCACCGTCTCGTAGATGTTCTGGATTTCCAGCGTCAGCAGGCTGCCTTCCTCGTCCAGGAACAGCTTGGGGTTGTACGTGGCCGGCTGGAAGATGGGTTCCATGTGCTTCAGGAACTCTTCCTGCCCGTACAGGTCGCTGGTGGGCAGCTTGGTCCACACCCGGTCGAGGAATTCGGAAATGTCTTCCTGCGGAATGACCGGGGGCTGGCGGACGAGATCCTGCACCAGCTGCGAGTTCAGGCTGGTGTGCACGGGGTAGAACCCCTTGTTCCAGCACACCCATAGCGGCATCTGGCCGTGAAAGGTCACCTCGCTGCCGATGATGGAGAACGGCTGCTTGCCCTCGCGGTGCAGCATCACGTCGAACGAAAGCCCGTCGTCGGTGAGTTGCGGCTTCAGCTTCAGGCGCATGGAGGTGCGCTCGATGCGGCAGGGCTGGTCGGTGTCGCCCCAGAACAGGTAGTATTCGTTGCGGATGGCCCACAGGAACCAGGTCAGCAGGCCGTCGGGCACTTCTATACGGTGGCCGTAGTAATCCACGATCTGGCCGATCTGCTGCGCCACCTGCGCCAGTTGGGGCGAAAGTTCGCACCAGTCGGGGTTGCGCAGAATCTGTTCCAGCGTGATTTCATTGTGCACCGTGGACAGGCCGGACTTGTTCTGGCGGCCCCGGAACAGCGAAACCAGAAGGCGCCCCGGCTCGGGGTGAAAGCGGAAGATCAGGTAGTGCTGGCCCGCCTCCGGCTCTATGGCGGTGGAAAAGAAGGCACGGAAATTCTGCCGCCATTCGGTCTTGGGCCGGGCGGGTTCCTCGCCGCCGGGGCGCGTTTCCAGCGACGACAGCATCTTGAGGGCGGTGGCCCCCACGTGCCTGCACACGCCGGAAAACGAGTCCGGGCAATTGCAGTGGTAGGCGGTGGTGCCTTCGCCAAGGCTGATGGACAGCTTGGGCGAATATATCTGGAAGTCTTCCCCCTGGATGCTTCCTTCAACTTCCCAATAGCCGTCGGCCTTCTTCAGGCTCAGTTTCTGGACGCCGCCTTCGGCGAGAATGTCCTGCGATCCGTCCAGGATGTATTCCGGGATGGAATCATGGACGAAGTCCTGCAGGAGCGAACGGACGGATTGCTCCTCGTTCAGTTCCATATGCTCGTGTGCTCCTCTGGAGTCGCAACCGGAGGGGAGGCGCGCATGCCGGTACGGGCGGGGCACGCTTCGGATTTGACCCCCCGGCCGAAGCGCAATTGACCATTTTAGTCCAAAATTGCGCCATTATCAATAGCAGGGACGTTTGCCCACGGCGCGGGACAATGATATCCAACGCGTTCGGGCGGAATCCGGCGCGCCGCGCGCGGGGATACGCCCATGCTATCGTGAAACCATACCCCATCCACGGGAATAGGCAATAGCCGGAGGCAATCGCATGAACCGCACCGTTCTTTCCGCGCCGCGCGCCGCGCGCGCAGGCCTGTTCGTCCCCAAGCTGCTGCTGGCGCTTCTGTTGTGCCTGCTGCTGGCCGCCTGCGGCGATTCCACCCCCCAGGGCGGCAAGGACGGCGGCAAGGACGGCGGCAAGAACGGCGCCACGGGCGTCAACGCCACCTCGACCCAGGGCGGGCAGCCAGCCGTCACGCCCGGTGAGCCGGTCACCGGCGACAGGATCATCCTCGGCACCATCGGCGAACCGTCCAACCTTCTGCCGTTCATCGCCTCCGATGCCTCGTCGCACGAGGTCAGCGACCAGCTGTTCGTGGCCCCGCTACGCTACGACAAGAACCTGAACATCGAGAAGTGGGCCGCCGCCTCGTACGAGGTGCTGGAAAACGGCACCCTGCTGCGCTTCACCCTGCGCGACGACATCCGATGGGAAGACGGCAAGCCCCTGACCGCCGACGACGTGGAGTTCACCTACAAGCTGATGGTGGACCCCAAGACGCCCACGCCCTATGCCGAGGACTACCTGGCCATCAAGGAATTCCGCAAGACCGGGCCGCTGTCGTTCGAGGTGCGCTACGTGAAACCCTTTGCACGTTCACTGATCACCTGGATGCACGGCATCATGCCCAGGCACCTGCTGGAAGGGCAGGACCTGATGAACACGCCCTTCTCCCGCAAGCCGGTGGGGGCCGGACCGTACCGTTTGAAGGAATGGGAGGCGGGCACCCGCCTGACGCTGGAGGCCAGCCCCACGTACTTCCTGGGCCGTCCGTACATCGACGAGGTGGTCTACCGGGTCATTCCCGACCTTTCCACCATGTTCCTGGAACTGAAGGCCCAGCGCCTGGACATGATGAACCTGAGCCCGCAGCAGTATCTGCACCAGACCAACGGGGCCGAATGGGACATGGCCTGGCGCAAGTTCCAGTACCTGTCCTTTGGCTACAGTTATCTTGGCTACAACCTGGCGCTGCCCATGTTCAAGGATGTGAAGGTGCGCCAGGCGCTTACCTGCGCCATCGACCGCAAGGCGCTGGTGGCCGGGGTGCTGCTGGGGCAGGGCATGCCCACCCTGGGGCCGTACAAGCCGGGCACCTGGGTATACAATGACAAAATTGATGAGTATCCGTATGATCCTGCCAAGGCCAGGGAACTGCTGGCCCAGGCCGGATGGGCGGACACCAACGGCGACGGCCTTCTGGACAAGGACGGCGCGCCCTTCGCGTTCACCATCCTGACCAACCAGGGCAACGACCAGCGCATCAAGGCCGCCACCATCATCCAGAGCCAGTTCAAGGCCGTGGGCATCGACGTGAAGATACGCACGGTGGAGTGGGCGGCCTTCATCAAGGAATTCGTGGACAAGGGGCGTTTCGACGCCGTGCTGCTGGGGTGGAACATCCTGCAGGATCCCGACCTGTACGACGTGTGGCATTCGTCCAAGGCGGTGCCCGGCGGGCTGAACTTCGTGGGCTACAAGAACCCCGAGGTGGACGACCTGCTGGAGCGCGCCCGCTCCACCTTCGACCAGGCCGAGCGCAAGAAGCTGTACGACCGGTTCCAGGAAATCCTGCATCGCGACCAGCCGTACTGCTTCCTGTACGTGCCGTATTCGCTGCCCATCGTCAGTTCGCGCTTCCAGGGGCTGGAACCCGCCCCGGCCGGGCTGACGCACAACTTCACCCGCTGGTGGACGCCGCGGGAGCAGCAGCGGTACCGCATGCAGCAGCAATAGCTTGATTTCGGAGCCTTTTCCGGAAACAGCCCATCAAGAAGTATATTCAACTCCCTCTCCGCACCCGGCCCCGCCGCCGGGTGCGCGCGATTTCACGGCAGTGATCGGCGGGACCACACAGCCAACTCCGGCCACGGCGCCATCCCGCCCTGGCCGACGCACACGGGCCAGAACCGCATGATCCGCATCCAGGACGTTCTCGACAAGGTCGCGTCGGTCAACAAGAACGCCGACCTTGCCCTCATACAAAAAGCCTACGTGTACGCGGCCGCCGCGCACGCCGGGCAGACGCGCCTTTCGGGCGAGCCATACCTGTCGCACCCGCTGGCGGTGGCCTACACCCTGGCGGAAATGCGCTTCGACGAGGCGGCCATAGCCGCCGGGCTGCTGCACGACACGGTGGAAGACACCACCGTGAGCATCGAGGACATCGACACCCTGTTCGGCGAAGAAGTGGCCGACGTGGTGGATGGCGTGACCAAGATCAGCCAGATGACCTTCGAGAGCAAGGAAGAGGCCCAGGCCGAGAACATCCGCAAGATGATCCTGGCCATGGCGCACGACATCCGGGTGCTCATCGTCAAACTGGCCGACCGCCTGCACAACATGCGCACCCTGGGTTTCCAGAAGTCGCACAAGCAGAAGCTGATCGCCCAGGAAACCATGGACATCTACGCCCCGCTGGCCAACCGGCTGGGGCTGCACCGCATCAAGCTGGAGCTCGAAGACCTGAGCTTCCGCTACCTGAAGCCCGACGTTTACGCCCAGATCGACGAATGGCTGGAAACCAACCAGGTGGTCGAAAGCCACTACATCGAGCGGGTCATCATCCGCATTCGCGAGATACTGGAGAAGAACGAGATCAAGGGCGAGGTGCGCGGGCGCATCAAGCACAAGTACAGCATCTACAAGAAGATGGTGCAGCAGGACCTGACGCTGGACGACATGCACGACATCATCGCCTTCCGGGTGATCGTGGGTGACCTGCGCGACTGCTACGCCGTGCTCGGGCTGATGCACGCCCAGTGGAAGCCGGTGCACGGGCGGTTCAAGGACTACATCTCCATGCCCAAGGCCAACGGGTACCGCAGCCTGCACACCACGGTCATCGGGCCGGAAGGCGAGCGCATGGAGATCCAGATCCGCACCGAGGAAATGCACCGTCTGGCGGAACACGGCGTGGCCTCGCACTGGCTGTACAAGGAAGGCGGCCGGGTGAACCCGCGCGACCTCGAGCAGTTCACCTGGCTGCACGAGATTCTGGACCGCCAGAAGATGGAGACCGACTCCAAGGAGTTCATGCAGTCGCTGCGCCTCGACCTGTTCAAGGACGAGGTGTACGTGTTCACCCCGCGCGGCGACGTGAAGGAGCTGCCCGAAGGGGCAACCCCCATAGATTTCGCCTACCTGATCCATACCGAGGTGGGCAACCACTGCGCCGGGGCCAAGGTCAACGGCAAGCTGGTGCCGCTGGGCACCGCCCTGAAAAGCGGCGACACCATAGAGGTCATCACCGACAACAGCCGCCGCCCCAGCCGCGACTGGCTGAAGTTCGTCAAGACGGCCAAGGCCCGCAGCCGCATCCAGCACTACATCCGCACCGAAGAGCGCGAACGGTCCATCGCGCTGGGACGCGAGATGCTGGAAAAGGAAGGGCGGCGCATGGGCATCAACATCATGAAGGCCCTGCGCGACGGCGACCTGCTGCCCGTGGTCAAGGAGCTTTCGCTGGGCAGCGTGGAGGACCTGCTGTCCAACGTGGGTTACGCCCGCTATACCCCCAAGAAGGTACTGAAGCGCCTGCTGCCCAAGGACGAGGAGGCCGCGGCGGAGGAAGCCGCCAAGGCTGCCGAGGCCAACGCCGCCAGCGCCGCCACGCGCGAGGCCAACCGCCGGGCGGACAGCGTGAGCATCAAGGGGGTGGACGACATCCTGGTGCGCTTCGCCCGCTGCTGCAACCCGCTGCCGGGCGACCCCATCATCGGCTTCATCAGCCGGGGGCGCGGGGTGACGGTGCACACCTCCGACTGTGCCAACGTGCAGACCATGGAGCCGGAACGGCTCATCTCGGTGTTCTGGGACGGGCAGGAGGACAAGCCCTATCCGGCGCGGATCCACCTGGTGTGCCGCAACGAAAAGGGCGTGCTGGCCCAGATTACCGCGCTGCTGGCAGAAGAGAACGTCAACATCGACTCCGGCACCATGCGCTCCATGGTGGACGGCAAGTCGGAAGTGGACTTCACCGTGGAGGTGCGCGACGTGGCGCACCTGTACCGGGCGCTGGACAAGCTGCGCAAGTTGCCCACGGTGGTGGAGGTGCTGCGCTCCACATCGACCATGGAATAAGCGGAGCAGGGGCGGAAAGGGCCGGAAGCCACGGCGAAGCGCCTGGGTTTCGTACCGGTATTTTTCACTTGGTGCGTGCGACAAAAGAGGGGCCTCCTTGCGGAGGCCCCTTTTGCTGGCGCTTGTGAGTGGAGAGGCTGGCCGTTTCCCTTGGGTGTGTGCCCGCGGCCCCGGCGTGGTCTGGAAGTCTTGTCGGGATTGACGGTGTCCTTGTCTTTCCCCTGCATCGGGCGTGCTGCAAACCGTCCTTTTCTCCGCTGGCTGCGTCAGGCTTCACCGTCCATTGCTCTGCTGTCCTCATCCGTAAGGTTCGCTTTGCTCACCTAACGGCTGAGGCTCGGTCGAATACGAGAAGAACTCGTTGCGGTCGCCATCCGTAATGCTCGAAGACTCGCATAACGGCTGCCGCATACTCCCTCATGTCCGGTTCGCTTTCCTTGCCAGCGATGAAAAATCCAGGTTTGCCGTCCCGCCCTCCTATTACGTGCCGAGCAGGTTCAACGCGAGACGGGGCAGGGAGTTGGCCTGCGAAAGCATGGCCACGGCCGACTGGGACAGAATCTGCTGGCGCACAAATTCCGTCATTTCCATCGACACGTCCACGTCCGAGATGCGCGATTCGGCGGCCTGAAGGTTTTCGGCCTGGATCTGCAGGTTGCTGATGGTGTTTTCCAGACGGTTCTGGAGGGCGCCGAGCGAGGCGCGGATCTTGTCCTTGGAGATGATGGCGTTGGTCAGGCCTTCCAGGGCCGCCTGCGCCGCAGACTGGGTGGAGATGGACTTGCCCTTGCCGTCGGCGGCCTGGGCACCCACGCCAAGGGCGGACGCGGTCGCGTTGCCGATCTTGATGTAGTAGTAGTCTTCCGCGCAGTCGTTGGCCGAACCGAAGTGCACCTTGAGCTTGCCGGAGGCTTCGATGCCCGAGCCGTCGTGAGCACCGGAAAGGTGCCCGTTCAGCAGGTGCACGCCGTTGAAGTCGGTGGAATTGGCGATTCGGGTGATTTCCGAGGCCATGGCCTGGTATTCCGAATCGATGATCAGGCGCTGGTCCGAGGTGTAGGTGCCGGTGGCAGCCTGTTCGGCCAGTTCCTTCATGCGGATCAGCTTTTCGTCGATGACGCCCAGGGCGCCGTCGGCGGTCTGGATCAGCGAGATGGCGTCGTTGGCGTTGCGCGCGCCCTGATTGAGCGACGCGATGTCGGCACGCATCAATTCGCGGATGGCGAGACCGGCGGCGTCGTCGGCAGCGGTGCCCACGCGCAGGCCCGAAGAGAGCCGACGCACCGAAGTGGCGAGCTTGCCGTACGACAGGCTCAGGTTGTTGGTGGCATTCATCGCCATCAAGTTGTGATTGATAACCAGTGACATGACCATTCCTCCTTGAATGTGTCGTCACGACTTCCCTTGCCAAACTGGGGGACGCGGCCTTGCGCCTGTGGCGCGGAAATCACCTCCGGTTGGCCGTAGATTCTCCCCTCCCCACTCGCCGGTCCTATCGGCGGCTATAAAAAGCACTTTAGGGCTGGGGGCACTGTTTTTTTGTTTTCTCCTGTAACCTTTCCGTATCAACGTGTGATTACTTGCATTATCTGTCGCGTTATTTTCTGCGGCACGAGGGAGCGCGACAGGGGGCTGCCCCATCGCCATGGCGGCAGAAAATGGAGCCTCCCGTGTCGAGCGGTGATGGGGGCGGCAGGCAGCGGCATGCCAATGGCCGGACGCAAAAAGGCCCGCGCGGCGGATGCCGAACGGGTCAAGACGGGCCAAGATGGGGCAAGATGGGGCAAGCCAAGCTGAGCCGGGATGGGCAGGGTGGCAGGAGGGGGCGGCGCCTGTTGCGTGCAGGCGGGCGCGCGAAGTTATTTCAGGAATTCGGCCAGGGCGTTGTTGCGCTCCTTGAGCATGCGCAACGTCCGTTCCTGTTGGCGCAGGCGGCGCACGGCCCGCAACGAAAGCCACGCCCCCAGCACCAGCAGGGCCAGGTTCAGCGTGCCCACCGGCAGCAGGAAGTGCAGCACGTCTTCGGTGTCGTAATAGCGCGAGGTGGCGATGAGGAAGGTGGTCAGCGACATGGGCAGGGCCACGATGGCGATGCCCGTGCGCAATGCGGCCAAAGAGGTACGCTTTTCCGCCAGGACCAGTTGCGCCTCGTTGATGATGATGGGGGCGGGGGGCGGTGGGCAGGTCGCTTCGTCAAGGGGTACAGGCGGGCTCGGGGCAACGGCCTGAAAGTCCATCGGGGCTGGCTGACTGGATGAAGGCGCGGGGTGCCCGGTGGTCGCGGCGGCTGGCGGCGCGGTGTGGTCGCCGCCCTGACCGGGCTGTGAGGGGTGACCGGGCTGTGAGGGGTGACCAGGCCGTGAGGAGTGGCCGGACTGCGAAGACTGGCCGGGCTGGGCAGGCTGGGAAGGTTGGGTCATGGTACGTCCGGCGGGTGCAGGCATGGCGTGTGAAAAGGTGCTTGTCCGATGGGCTGCGGGTCAGGAGTGGGAGGTCTTGCTCACGCCCACGTCATACTGGCCGCGCGAACGCACGACGCAGCCCGGTGCGAGCGCAAGGGCCAGTGCCAGCGCGCAGACCAGCACCAACCGGGTCCGATGCGCAACGCGGTTGGTTTCCTCGGTTCCCTGGCGCGGACCACGGGACGATTCCGGGGCGGCACCATACGCAGGGCCATCGGTGCGGCCATGCATGTGTCCTGACGTGCATTCGGAAGCGGGCAGGGTTGCCATGGAAGACCTCTGGCCGTTGCAGTGAATGTTGCGCCCTTCGCATAGTAGCGCGCGCGGAAAAAATGGCAACCCCACGAGTTGTCCGGCAGTGGCGGCACCTGCCGCTTTCCGCTCGCCCTTCCTGACGTCCTTCGTGCAGCCCGCATGTCGGCCACCACGGGGAGTCACCATGGGGAACCTCGGCTTGCCGGACGCCAGACACGCGTCTGGCCGACAGCAGCATCCCGTGAACCGGCGGGCCGGCCGGCGGGCAGGTCCCCCCCCCCGGCCCCTTTAGCGACCGGCGTAGCGGATGCGGTAGATGGCCCCGGCGTAGTCGTCGGCCACCAGCAGCGAGCCGTCCGGCAGCATCAGCAGGGCAGCGGGACGCCCCCAGGGTGATCCGCCGCGCAGCCAGCCTTCGGCAAAGGGTTCGTAGGATACGGCCCGTCCCCCTTCCAGCCGCACCAGCGTCACCCGGTAGCCGATGCGCGTGGAGCGGTTCCATGAACCGTGTTCCGCGATGAACACCTGCCCGCGATACTCGGCGGGAAACTGCCGTCCGGTATAGAAGGCCATCCCCAGCGAGGCCACGTGCGGCCCCAGATTGCGGGCCGGAGGCGTGGCGGCGGCACAGGTGCCAAGCTCGCCGTACTCCGGATCGGCAATGGTGCCGCCGTGGCAGTAGGGAAAGCCGAAGTCCAGCCCCGGACCGGGGGCGCGGTTCAGTTCGTCGGGGGGCAGATCGTCGCCCAGCCAGTCGCGGCCGTTGTCGGTAAACCACATTTCGCGGGTTTCCGGATGCCAGTCGAACCCCACGGTGTTGCGCACCCCGCGCGCAAACACTTCTTCGCCGGTGCCGTCGGGCCGCATGCGCAGGATCACGCCGTGGCGCGGCCCGGTGCGGCAGATGTTGCACGGCGCGCCCACGGGCACGTAGAGCAGGCCGTCCGGCCCGAACCCCAGCACCTTGGTGCCGTGGTGCGTCTCTGACGGCAGGTCGGCGCGCACGATGGTCGGTGCGGGTGGTGGCGCGGCGGAAGCGGATACGGCAGGAACAAGACCGGATGGCGCGGCGTCGGTCCCGGCATGCGCCCATTCCTCCACCCGGTCGTAGCGCAGCAGGCGCGACACGGCGGACACGTACAGTGCCCCTTCATGAAAGGCCACCCCGGCGGGCAGCGTCAGCCCCTCCGCAAGGCGCAGCACCCGCAGGGGGCGCAACGCATCATCCAGGGGAAGGGCGTGCACCAGGCCTGCGCGCAGGGAACCCACGAACAGGGTGCGCGTGCCAAGGGCCATCTGCCGGGCGTTGGGCACCCGGGCGTACAGTTCCACCGTGAAGCCCGGTGGCAGACGCAGTTCGTCCAGTGGCAGGTCGTCGGGCACGGCCAGCGCGGCCGGGGCCGGAGGCGCCACGGAAAGGGCAACCACGGTGCGCGGGGCGGCCACGGGGGCATCCAGCTGGGGCGGAACGGCAGCTGCGGCGTGAACCGGCAGTGCCAGCAGGGCCAGCCACAGCAGGGCGATTATCCGGAAGGAGGCGGCGGGCACTGCGGCGATGCAGCGGACCGGGCGAATACTGGCGACGGGCCGGACCAGCCCGACAGATCGGGCCAGCCGGACAGGCCGGACAGGCCGGGCCAGTCGGGCAAGCCGGGCAGATCGGACGGAATGGATGCATGGTGGGACGGTCACGGTGCGCATGCGGCCTCCCTGCGGTCTTGCTGATGAAGGGGCGGTGCGTGGACGTGCTACGTGGACGTGCTACGTGGGCGTGATCGACGGACGTCCGGCGGCGTTGCGCAAAAAAGAGCGGCCCGGCGCGGGAAACCTGTCGATTTCACCACTGTTGCAGGGCCGCGTGGAAATGGCAAGCAAAGGTCGCGCTGTTGCACTCCCTTGCCATGGTCGTCGGGGGGGGCGTCAGCGTTGCAGTGGCAGGGGGCGCCAGCAGAAGTCGGTGCCCGGCAGGGCCGCATAGCCGATGCGCTGGTAAAATTTGGTCAGGCTGACCAGCGACCGCTTGGGGTCCACCCCGATGCACTGCGGTCCGATGAGGGCAAGGTCTTCCGGGCGCAGCCAGTCCAGGCAGAACTGCAAGGGGCACGGGCGCAGCAGCGAGGCGCCGCACTCGGCATGCAGCCACGAGCGTTCCAGCATCTGGCGGGCAAGGCCGTAGCCCCGGTAGGCGGGGGCCACCAGCAGCACGTCCACGTAGGAAATGGGCGCGTCGTGGGTGGCGGCCATGGCGAAACGCACGGCGTCCACGGCCTCGCGCAGGTCGTCGTGGTTCAGGCCGGCCAGTGCGGCTACGCCTTCCAGGTTGTGGTATTCAAGAACAAAACCCCGCAGTCGCCCCACCACGCGCCCGTTGTGCAGGGCGTCGATGGTGTAGGGATGGATTTCCGGGTCGGCAACGGGTTCTACGGTCAGGTGGGTTACGCAGCTTGCGTGTGTCGGGTGCATGGGAGGGAGGGTTTTGGTTGCGGGCGGCGGATGCCGCGCGGTTTCGGCGTATCAGAGCGCGGCCCGGCCCGCAACCGCAGGATGAAGGCAGGACTGGTGCGGATGCGCGCGGGCGCGGTGGCGGCACGTCGGTAGTGGAAACGGGGGAGTCGGATCGGTGAAAGTGAACTGGGAGAATTGAACAGGGGGGACTGAACGGGGGGATTGAAGTGGGGAGTCGAATCAGGGGGGCTGTGGGAAGGAGCGACAGCGCGCGGAGGCGGCGATGCGCCGCACCAAAACGAACGCGCCGGGCAGGCCCGGCGCGTATGGATGCGGCATGAACGGCTGCGAGCCTAGAATACCCGCTTGGCCCCGGCCCACTGGTTGCACCACGGCTTGGCGTTCAGCTTTGAAATGACCACACCGTCGGACGAACTGCTGTGGATGAACTTGCCGTCCTCCAGATAGATGCCCACGTGGTGGATGCGGCGCTTCTTGCTGCGCTTGAAGAACACCAGGTCGCCGGTTTGCAGCTGTTCGCGGCGGATGGAGCGCCCTTCCAGAAACTGCGACTGCGAGGTGCGCGGCAGGTCGACGCCCACGTTCTCGTATACCCAGCCGGTAAAGCCGGAGCAGTCGAACCCCGTCTCGCCCGAACCGCCCCGGCGATAGCGGGTGCCCAGCTTGGACATGGCCACGTTGACCAGTTGCATGCGCGCGTCGATGGCGCTCATGTCGTCGTCGTCTTCAGCCTTGGGGTGATGGTCGCCGGTTTCATCCATGGCGGCCAGGGCTTCGTCCAGTTCGGCAATGTCGCTGAGCACGCCATCGGCCAGGGTGTCGTCGCCGTCTTCCTCGTCCTCGGAAAACCGGGAATCGGAGCCGTCGGAATGGGCGGATGCCTCGTAACGTGAGGCGATTTCGCAGGATGCCCCGGCTCCTTCGTTGACGGTATCGGATTCCGCGGTGGCGGCAGGCTGGCTCGCGCCCTGCGCGGCTCTGTCTGTCTGGCCGGGCTGCGAAGGCTGGCGGACACAGGCGGGACCGGCCAGGGCCAGGGCGAGCAGCAGCGGCAAAAGGCGGGCGCAGGCGCGGTAGAGCGGCGACGGTCCGTGCTTTGTCGTCATGTGCATGGCGGCTTAGGGGGTGTTGGCGGTGGTGGTGAATGGGGAGGTGAATGCGCAGTGTGCGGCGGCACGCCCTGCGTTGCGGGGCCTGCGGCCATCCGGTGCTTGGAGAATCAGGACAGGAACAGGAGTTCGTGAGTGTGCGGCGGAGACGAATGTTTCATGCCGACGTTTCCTTGGTGCCAAGAAAACGACGTTTTGGCAACCCGCTCGTGACGGGGGGCGCAAGCTGCTGGTCACATGCTGGAGAATTCTTGAAGAAAAACAGAGGGACGCGCTATCCTGCTGTCAGCACGCCAGGGATGCGCCAGCGGAAGGGTGCGGCCGTATGTGCAAAAGGTCATCGCCCTTGTCGCGTTCCACGATGGACAGGTCGTATGCTGCCTGAAGGTTCATCCAGAATGCGGCGCTGGTGCCGAAGAACCGCGACAGCCGTGCCGCCGTGTCGGCGGTGACGCCGCGCCGCAGGTGGACGATGTCCGCGATGCGCGTGGCAGGCACGCCAAGGGCAACGGCAAGGGCGTGCGGCGTGATGCCCAGGGGGGCCAGGAATTCTTCGCGCAGGACTTCGCCGGGGTGGGTGCGTATGCGCATGGCGGCCTCCTAATGGTAATCCACGATTTCTACAGCGTGGGCTGTCCCGTCTTGCCAGACGAAGCAAATGCGCCACTGGTCGTTGATCCGTATGCTGTGCTGCCCTTGCCGGTCGCCTTTGAGCGCTTCGAGGCGGTTGGCGGGCGGAATGCGCAAGTCGTCAAGACCGGCAGCGGCGTCGAGCATGTCGAGTTTGCGCAGGGCGACGCTGGCAAAGGCGACGAATCTGCGGGCTGGTGCGCCTTCGAAGAGAGCCCGTGTTTCCTTGCACCTGAATGACGAGATCATTGTCCGCCCAGCGTTTACCGTTTCGCGGTAAACTAGGCTGTGCGGCCCGAGCAGTCAAGTCTGCCAGGCATGTATGTGCACCAACGAAAAAGGGCTTGTGGTGGTAACCACAAGCCCTTCGACCATTCTGGTCGGGATGAGAGGATTCGAACCTCCGGCCTCAGCGTCCCGAACGCTGCGCTCTAGCCAAGCTGAGCCACATCCCGTCGAGGAAGAGGTGTTTAGCGCGGGTGGATGGGAATGGCAAGCGTTTTTATGGGCGGTTGTCAAAAAGAGTGCGTTCACCTATTGTACATACGGCCAAGTTTACTGGGGGCTTCGTGGCTCAGGGCGCGCTGCGCGGGCACATCCCCGTGCCGCAAGCATCCTGAAAGTCACGCCCGGCAATCTGGCCCACGCTACGGAGCATCACTGCAAATCGCACGCGAGTTCCGGGGCCGGAACATTCGTTCCGGTAGAGGGAGGAACCCGACGCCCGGACGTTCTTTAGGAGACTCGAGTGATCACGGTTGTCGTCGTCGATGATTCCGCCTTCATGCGCAAGGCGCTTTCCAGCATGCTTGAAAAAGATCCCGAAATCAGCGTGGTGGCCGTGGGCCGCGACGGTGAGGAAGGGCTTGAACTGGTGCGCAAGCACAACCCGGACGTGGTGACCCTGGATATCGAAATGCCGCGCATGGACGGGTTGACCGCCTTGCGCCGCATCATGATGGAAATGCCTCGCCCGGTACTGATGGTCAGTTCGCTGACCACCGAGGGGGCCGAGTCCACGCTGAAGGCCCTGGAACTGGGCGCCGTGGACTTCATTCCCAAGCAGTTGTCCAAGGTTTCGCTGGATATCGTGCGCATAGAGGATGAACTGCGCGAGAAGGTGAAGGAAATTTCGCGCCGCAAGTTCCTGCGCACCCCCCGCACGTTCCGTGCCCCCCGCCCCGTGGGCGAAGGGG
Organism: Nitratidesulfovibrio termitidis HI1; assembly: GCF_000504305.1. Classification (NCBI taxonomy): domain Bacteria; kingdom Pseudomonadati; phylum Thermodesulfobacteriota; class Desulfovibrionia; order Desulfovibrionales; family Desulfovibrionaceae; genus Nitratidesulfovibrio; species Nitratidesulfovibrio termitidis. Next base: position 1,025,805 of record NZ_KI632512.1, on the reverse strand, counting down.
GCTCTTCCGCGTCTTCCTCCTCGGGGGCAATGGGCGCGGTGGGGGGCGCACCTTCCGGTGGCGACGGTTTCCGTCCGGTGCTTACCCCGCGCACGGGGCGCCCGGTGCGCGACATCGTGGCCATCGGCGTTTCCACCGGCGGGCCGCCCGCCGTGCAGAAGGTGCTGTCGCAGCTTCCGGCCGACTTTCCCGCCAGCATCCTCATCGCCCAGCACATGCCCGCCGCGTTCACCGGTCCCTTTGCCAAGCGGCTGGACGGCGTGTGCCGCATCGCGGTGAAAGAGGCGGAAAACGGTGAACGCCTGCGCCCCGGCACCGCGTACATCGCGCCGGGCGGCAAGCATCTGCGGGTGGACCAGAAAATCAGCATGGTAGAGGTGGTGGTTACCCCCGAGCCGGCGGAGGCGCTGTACAAGCCCTCGGCCAACGTGCTCATCGAGTCGGTGGCGCAGGCCATGGGCCGCCGCACCCTGGGGGTAATTCTTACCGGCATGGGCAGTGACGGCCTGGAAGGCATGCGCGTGCTGAAGCAGAAGGGCGGCAGGGCGTTGGCGCAGAGCGACGCCACCTGCGTGGTCTACGGCATGCCCAAGGCCATCGTGGATGCCGGGCTGGCCGATGAAATCATAGACATAGACGACATGGCCTCTGCCATAATGGCGGGACTGTACAAGTAGCCCCGGCAAGACACCGCGCTGGCGCGGTGCCGCAGGGCGCCCGGTGGGCACGGCGCCGGACGCGACCGGACAATACCGGGTGCGTTCGGGTGCCGGAACAGGACGGAAAGGCCGCAGGGCGGCACCGGGTCAGGCAATAGGGCCAGCCATTCCACGGAAGGACGGGAGTATGTCCGAACAGCAGATCATCGAGCAACTCCAGAGCGATGACGGCGAGGCAATCCGCGAGGCGGCCTATGCCGCCGGGAACCTTCGGCTGGAAAGCGCCGTACCGCATCTGGTGGCGCGCATCCAAAGCCACAACATCGGGGTGCAGGAAGCGGCCGACCGGGCCCTGCGCAAGATCGGCGGTATTGCCGCCGTGCACGGGGTGCTGCCCCTGTTGCGCTCGGACGACGCGCCCATCCGCAACATCGCCATGGACGTGCTGCGCGAGATCGGGGCCGACGACTTCGACTCGCTGAAGCAGTTGCTGCATGACGATGACCCCGACATGCGCATTTTCGCATCCGACATCCTTGGCACCTCGGAAAGCATCCTTGCGGTGCCCTCGCTGTGCGAGGCGCTGCTGCGCGACCCCGAGGTCAACGTGCGCTACCAGGCCGCCGTCAGCCTTGGCACCCTGGCCTTCCCCGAGGCGGCGGAGTGCCTGAACAAGGCCATGATGGACGAGGAATGGGTGCAGTTTTCGGTCATCGAGGCGCTGACCAAGATCCGGGCCGAATCGTCGGTCAATGCGCTGGTCAATGCGCTGGATGCGGCCTCGGACCTGGTGGCCTCCATGATCGTGGATGCCCTGGGCGAGATGGGCAACATCAAGGCCGTGCCGCTGCTGCTCAAGCGCCTGGACAAGTCGCCCGGGCCGCTGCGCAACAAGATCGCCAAGGCCATCGTCAACGTGCTGGGCGGCAAGTCGCTGTCCCTGCTGGGCGAAAAGGACAGGCTGCGCCTGCGCGACTACCTGCTGGCCGCCATGGACGACGAGGACGAGGACGTGCAGAACGCCGCCATGCGCGGCCTTGCCAGCATCGGCGGGGCAGAGGCGACGGAGGCGGTGCTGAAGGTGGCCGTGGCGCTGGACCCCGACCGCGACCATGAACGGCTGGTGGCCTGCGTGCACAGCCTGGCCGACATCGGCTTCAACAGCGCGGTGGACCGCCACGTGCGCGGCGACGACGAGCACACCCTGCTCATCCTCGTCGAGGCCATCCGGGGCATGCCCAGCCGCCACGGCATCGACGTGCTGCGCGGAGTGTTCTGGGACAAGCCGCGCGACGCGCAGCGGGCCATGTCCACGGTGCTGGCAGAACGGTGCGACCCCAGCGACCGCGACTTCTTCATCGACGTGCTGGACCGCCACAACGACGCCCACGTGCTGAAGGCGGCGCTGCACTACCTGGGCCGCCGGGCCAAGGCGGTGGAGGCGGGCGAGCGCATGCTGGCCCTGCTGGAACACCCCTACGACGACGTGAAGGAAGCCGCGCTGGACGCGTGCATCGCCCTGAACAACCCCACCATGAACGCCCGTTTTCGCGAATCGTTCCGCAGCCCCGATCCGCTGCACCGCATGATGGCCGTGTATGCCATGGGGCGCTTTGACGTGGACGAGAACCTGGCCGAACTCACCGAGGCGCTGGAAGATGAAGTGCCCGACGTGCGCAAGGTGGCGCTGGAGGCGGTGGCCAACGTGTGCCCCTTCACCAGCGAACGGCTGGAACTGGTGGTGCCCCGGCTGCATGACGAAAACCGCGAGGTGCGCCTGGCCCTCATAGAGTTGCTGGGCAACTGCGGCGAAGGCAACGTCTTTCCCTACCTGATTCAGGCCCTGGACGACCCGGACGACTGGGTGCGGGTGCGGGCCATCGAGGCGCTGGGTTCGCTGAAGGACGCCGACGCCGTGCCGCAACTGGTGGCCCTGACCGAAAGCGCCGGGCACCTGGTGCTGCTGAAGGTGGTGGAGGCGCTGGGCGCCATAGGGGGCAACGTCGCGTTCCGGGCGCTGCTGCACCTGATGGAATCGGAGGACCCCGAGGTCCAGCAGGCCGCCGAGACGGCGGCCGCCCGCATCCACGACGAACAAGGAGTGGATGACTGATGTCCTCGCTGTTCTCCAACTCCATCACGCTGCGCAAGGAACAGAAGATATCCGACGAGGAGTTCGTGCAACTGCGCGATTTCATCTACCAGCAATGCGGCATCTATATTGCGGAAAACCGCAAGTACCTGGTGGAGAACCGCCTGTCGAACCGCCTCAAGGAACTGAACCTCAAGAATTTCGGAGAATACTACTACTACCTGCGGTACGACGCCAACAAGCGGACGGAACTCAACCGGCTGTTCGAGGTGGTGACCACCAACGAAACCAGCTTCTACAGAAACCCTCCGCAGTTGCAGATCTTTCAGGAACACGTGCTGAAGACCACCCTGAACGAACTGCGCGCCAAGGGGCAGAAGCGCCTGCGCATCTGGTCGGCGGGGTGCTCCACGGGTGAAGAGCCGTACACCATGGCCATCATCCTGCACGAAGTGCTGAAGACCGAGCTTGCCAGCTGGGACATCAAGATCACCGCCAACGACCTGTCGGAGGCGGTACTTGCCTCGGCCCGGCGGGGCGTCTATTCCGACTACGCCCTGCGCACCACCCCCAAGGAAATCATCGACCGCTACTTCATCAAGGAAGGCACCCAGTTCAAGGTGGACCCCAAGCTGAAGCAGATGGTGAACTTCGGGCAGATCAACCTCAGCGACCGCATGGGGCTGAAGCGGGTGGAGCGCTCGCACATCGTGTTCTGCCGCAACGTCATCATCTACTTCGACGACGAGATGAAGAAGCAGGTCATCGGCTCGTTCTACGACAACCTGTTGCAGGGCGGCTTTCTGCTCATCGGGCATTCGGAGTCGCTGCACAACATCACCCGCGCCTTCAAGCCGGAACACCATACCGGCGCCATCATCTACCGCAAGCTGGAATGACGGCGGCGGCAAGGGAGACGGCAACGTGACGGAACGGAACCAACCCGTGTCCGGGGCGGCGGGCACGCCCGGAACGCCCCCGGCGGACATGGACGGCATGTGCTGCATGGGCGACATGTGCGAGACGGGCGCAAGGGACGGTCGATGGGCGCGCGCGTAGTGGCCATCGCCAACCAGAAGGGGGGCGTGGGCAAGACCACCTCCACCCTGACGCTTGGCGCGGCGCTTGCGCGCCGGGGCAAGCGCGTGCTGATCATGGACCTGGATCCGCACGCCAACGCCTCGGTGCACCTCCGGTTCTACCCGGAGGACCTGGACGTGACCATGTACGACCTGTTCATGGTCGACGAGGCGTCTTGGCCCGGCCTGTGGAAGCGCCTGGTGCGCCGCAACGAAGGCCAGGCCTGGGATGTGGCCCCGGCAAGCATCCAGCTTGCCGAACTGGATGTGGACCTGAAGGGACGCAAGGGCAAGGGAGCGATACTGCAACAGGCCATCGCGCACGTGCGCGAGGACTACGACTTCATCATCATCGACTGCCCGCCGCACGTGGGCATCCTGCTGGTGAACGCGCTGGTGGCCTGCGATTTGCTTGTCATTCCCATCCAGACGGATTTTCTGGCGCTGCACGGCCTGAAGCTGTTGTTCGACACCATCCGGGTGCTCAACAAGGTGTTGCCGCAGCCCATACGGTACCGGGCCCTGGCCACCATGTTCGACAGGCGGGCCAGGGCGTGCAACAGGGTGCTCGAACTGCTGGCGCAGAAGATGGGGCCGAAGATGTTCAACACGGTGGTCGGCATGGATACCCGCTTTCGCGAGGCCAGTGCGCAGGGCAGGGTGATCTACGATCTCGACCCCGACAGCCGGGGGGCGCGTGCCTATGACGCGCTGGCCGAAGAGATGCTGCAATCATGACCCAACGTTCACCCGAGGAGTACTTCCGCCAGCACGATTTCGGCTCGGAAGCGGCCACGGGCGGCGGGGGCGAGTTCACCGCCGCCGAACGGGCCTTCATGCAGAAGTATCTGGGCGTGGAGGAAGGCGACATCCTGCGCCGCATCGGCATCGATCCTGCCCGTTCGGGCGGGGCAGGAGCAGCCGCCGGGCTCGCCGGGCCCGCCGGGCCCGAGGACGAGTCGGAATCGCTGGACGCCCGCCTGCGCAACGAGCCGGTCTTGCAGATGGTGGGGTTTTTCCTGGGAGCCCAGGAATTTGCCGTGCCCACGGAAGCCGTGCAGGAAGTCATCAAGTATGCCGCGCCCACGCGCCTGCCCGCCGCCCCGTCGTTCGTGGCGGGCATCGTCAACCTGCGCGGGCGCGTCACCCCGCTGGTGCGGCTGCGCGAACTGCTGGGCGTGCCCAGTGGGGGTGGCGACGGGGGCGATGCCGCTGGCAGTGAAGACAAGTTCATCATCGTCTGCCGCAGGCGGGGCCTGCAAATGGGCATGATGATCGAGCGCGTGCACACCATGTACCGGGTGCCGCAACAGGATATCGACTGGGCCATCGAATCGCATCTCGGTATCAGCGTCGACTTTGTTTCCGGCCTGCTCAAGGCGGACGAACGCCTGATAAGCATCGTTTCGGTGGACAAGATACTCGATTGTGTTCTGAAACGCTGAGGAGGCACTCATGAGCAAGCATATATTGATCGTGGACGACTCCAAGACCGTTCGCAACCTGGTTGCCTTCATAATGAAAAAGGAAGGCTTCAAGGTTACCACGGCGGAGGACGGACTCGACGGTCTGGAGAAACTGTACTCCTCCGAAAAGGTAGACCTGATCATTTCCGACGTGAACATGCCGCGCATGGACGGGTTCACGTTCATCAAGACGGTGCGAGAGCAGGAAGCCTACCGCGACCTGCCCATAGTGGTGCTGTCCACCGAAGGGCAGGAAAAGGACATCCAGATGGGCATGAGCCTTGGCGCCAACCTGTACATGGTCAAGCCCGCCCAACCGGAAAAGATGGTCAAGAACATAAAGATGCTGCTCGGTTGACCGATACGATGCAATGTAGTGGTTCTGAACGCGCGGCGTTGCGCCGTGCCAAGGCTTTCTGGGGGCCCGGAGAAACCGACGGATGCGGCCAGGGCGCCGCGCCGCGCGGCATCCCGGCTATCGAGCACGGCCACGCCCCGGCCTACCTGAGGTGAGGGTATGAGTCAGGATTTCATGGATCCGGAAATATTCGCCGATTTCATCGTCGAAGCCAAAGAGCACCTCGAGACCATCGAGCCCAACCTGCTCGAACTCGAGAAGGCGCCGGACAATCTCGCGCTGTTGAACGAGATATTCCGCCCCATGCATTCGCTGAAGGGCGCGTCCGGCTTTCTGGGGCTGAACCGGATCAACGGCCTTGCGCACCGTGCCGAAAACATCATGGACGAGTTGCGCAAGGGGGATATGACCGTCACCTCCGAGATCATGGACGTCATCCTCTCCGCAACGGACGCGTTGCGCCAGATGGTGGACAACCTTGATACCACCGGCGGCGAGGGCGATGTGGAGACGGAATCCATCATCGCCACCATCGATGCCATCATGGCTGGCGGCGCACCGCCAGCGGCCCCGCGCCCCGCGCCCGCCGCGCCCGCGCCCGCGCCGGAACCCGCCCCGGTGGTCGAGCCTGTTGCGGCTGCGGCTCCGGAACCTGCGCCCGCACCGGCCCCCGTTGCAGCCCCGGAATCCGTCGTTGCTGCGCCGCAGGCCCAGGCCGAATCCGAGGCCCCGGTGGAAGGCGGCTCCGCGGAATGGATCGCTTCGCTGGCACCCACGGAGCCCTACGCCCTTACCGCCTTCGGCGAAGGGCATCTCAAGGACTTCATCGACGAAGCCCGCGAGATGGCGGAAAATCTCAGTTCCGGGCTGCTGGAACTGGAGCGCAACCCCACGGAGCAGGGCGAACTGGTCAACGACCTGTTCCGCTTCTTCCATAACCTCAAGGGCAACAGCGGCATCATCGGCTTTGCCGAACTGAACAGCCTGACCCACGAGGCGGAAACCCTGCTCAACAACGTGCGCCGGGGCGAAATGACCGGCTCGCACGAACTGGTGGACCTGCTGCTGCTGGTGGTGGACCTGCTGGAAGCGCTGGTGGCGCGCATCGACCCCGCATCTGGCAACGTCACCCCGTTCGATATTTCGGTCATTCTCGAATGCCTGCGCAAGGCGGTGGCTGGCGGTGACATCACCCTGCCCGAGGGCCTGGGAGCCCGTCGCAACGGCGGGCCCGCCGCTGAAGCCCCGGCGTCGGAAGCCGCGGCCAGCGCGACTGCCGCAGCCAGCGCGACTGCCGCAGCCAGCGCACCTGGCGCAACTGACGACGAAGACGCCCCGTCGCCGCCCGCAGCCCCCGGCTACGACCCCGACGACGTGGCCCTGTTCATCAATACGGTACGCCAGCAGATGGACAACGTGGGCGTGGCCCTGAAGACCCTGGCCGTGGACGGCACCCAGCGCGAGTATGTCGACGCGCTGTACCGGTGCCTGGTGACCATCCAGAATTCTTCCGGCTACATGGGGTTGGACGACATCCGCGTGTACGCGGAGCGCACGGCGGGCCTGGTGGATCAGGCGCGTTTTTCGGGCATGGATTTCAGCCTGATGGTGGACCTGATGGAACAGGAAACCTCCATCATCGGCGACATGCTGGAAAAGCAGATCGCCCGCATCAGCACGCCCGCACCTGCTCCGGCTCCCGAAGCAGCCCCGGCTGCCGCGCCCGAAGCCAAGGCGGCTTCCGCCCCGGCGGCGGAGGTCAAGGCCGTTGCCGCGTCGGCTGATGCTTCGGCGGACGCCGATGACGAGGACGCGGAGGACGACGACGCAGCGGTGGTCACCATTTCCTCGGTGACCGGAACCTCCGCGCCCGCAGCGGCGGTGAAGCCTGCGGCTCCGGCCCCTGCCGCTGCCGTGTCCGCACCTGCCGCACCCGTCGCACCGGCCAAGCCTGCCGCACCTGCCGCACCCGGCGCACCTGCCAAGCCCGCGGCCCCGGCAGCTCCTGCCACTCCTCCTGCCGCTTCCGGCGGTCAGGGCGCCGCAGCCGCGCAGGCCCAGCAGGCCGGAACGGCCAAGGCCTCGTCCACCATCCGCGTGGACCACGAAAAGCTGGACCACCTGATGAACCTCATCGGCGAACTGATCATCAACCGCAACCGCTACACCATGCTGGCCCGCAGGCTGGAGGACGACACCAACGTCGTCATCGCCGAAGTGGCCCAGGATCTGTCCGAAACCACCTACGCCATGGCGCGCATTTCGGACGACCTGCAGGACACCATCATGAAGGTGCGCATGGTGCCGGTGTCGTCGGTGTTCTCGCGCTTCCCGCGCCTGGTGCGCGACCTGTCGCGCAAGAGCGGCAAGGAAGTGGACCTGATCCTGGAAGGCGAGGAAACGGAACTGGACAAGAGCGTTGTGGAAGTCATCGGCGACCCGCTGGTGCACCTCATCCGTAACGCGGTGGACCACGGCGTGGAGTCCGAGGACGAGCGCGTGGCCAAGGGCAAGAAGGCCAAGGGCAAGGTGGTTCTGCGCGCCTACCACAAGGGCAACTCCGTCGCCATCGAGATCGAGGACGACGGCAAGGGCATCGACCCGGAAAAGATGCGCGAAGTGGCCGTGCGCAAGGGCATCATCACCCCCGACGAGGCAAAGGCCATGGACGACCGCGAAGCCATGGAACTCATCTTCGCCCCCGGTTTCTCCTCGGCGGAAAAGATCACCGACATCTCCGGGCGCGGCGTGGGCATGGACGTGGTGCGCACCAACATCAAGAACCTGAAGGGCAGCGTCAGCATCCATTCGGAGATCGGCAAGGGAACCCGCTTCACCCTGTCCCTGCCGCTGACGCTCGCCATCATCGACGCGCTGATGGTCAACGTGGCGGGCGAGATGTACGCCATCCCGCTGGACGCCGTGTCCGAAACCACCAAGATCGAGGCGCGCCGCCTTACCGACGTCAAGGGCCGCAAGGCCGTGACCCTGCGCGGCGAAGTGCTGGGCATCGCCTCGCTGTCCGAACTGCTGGGCCTGCCCAAGGGCGACAAGCAGGACGTGCTGTCCGTGGTGGTCATCCACGACAACGACCGGCGTCTCGGCCTGGTGGTGGATCGCCTGCTGGAACGGCAGGAAATCGTCATCAAGCCTCTGGGCGCCTACCTTGGGGACCTCAAGGGCATCTCCGGCGCGACCATCATGGGCGACGGCAGCGTCATCCTGATCCTGGACCCGCACGAGGTGTACATGATGGCCACTTCCAAGGCCATCTAAGGCCTGTCGGCGTTGTGGTCCTTTTGCCCCCTGCCTGCGTCAGAACGGCTTTTTATTCCGGTCGAATACTATAAGAGCGCGCTGCGGTCGCCATCCGTAATGCTCGAAGATTCGCATAACGGCTGCCGCACTCCCTTCATAAAAAGCCGTTCTTCCTTGTCAGGGAACAAAAATCCTCATAACGCAGACAGGCCTCAAGCAATAGCTTTATCGAAACTGAAACGCCCCCGTCCGGCAGCACCGGGCGGGGGCGTTTTTCTTGTGAATCCGGAACGGCGTTACATGGGCGCGTGCAAACGCACCACATAGGCCAGGGTGCTGGCCTCGCAGCCGCAGGCGATCATCAGCAGCACCAGCGCGGTCACGATGCCCACCTTGTGGCGCAGGGGCGTGGCGGAACGGATCACCGTGCCCCACAGGCCGCAGGCGGCCAGCGGCAGCACCAGCGTGCCGATCAGGGGCAGCAGGGGGGGCAGGGCCGTCAGGTCCGGGCTGGTCAGCGTGGCGGCGCGGTACAGCACGTACACGCCCACCGGCAGCGCGCACAGGGTGCCGCCCAGGGCCCAGCGGGCGCTTACACCCAGGGCGTAGTTGTAATAGTCGCGGCCAAAGTCGTCCTTGTCGCGGCGGGTCAGCAGCCAGGCCAGGCACAGCGCACCGGCGGCTCCTGCGGCCACGAAGGCCGATTGGCCCAGTACCGGCCACAGCAGTGAATCCGTGGGGGCCGCGATGAGGGCGTTCATGGTGTCGGCGGGAGAAGCGGCGGAGGGCAGGGGGTGCCCCGGCACCAGCAGGGCGCGGGCCAGGGCGAAGCTGGTCACCGTGGCCTCCAGGCCCCCGATGCCTGCGGCCAGCCCCACGAAGCGGTGCATGACCGAACCCCGGATGTGCCGCCAGCCGAACAGGTAGATGCCCGCGCAGATCATGCTGCCCGCCAGCAGGGCGGGAGGGGCCATCAGGGGCACCCGGAACGGCCCTTCCACCAGGTCGGGCTGCATCTGGACCATGCGGACCATGACGGCCACGGTCACGGCCAGCAGTATTGCGGCGGCCAGGGTTGCCAGCAGGGCGCCCTGGCGGGCCAGCTTGTCGGGGAAGGCGGTGCGTTTGGTTTCGGACAGGCGCTGCCAGGCCAGGCACAGAAACGGCAGGCCCGTCACGGCCAGCAGCAGACAGGCCAGAATGCCGCCCGGCAGTGCCAGCGACCAGACGGCGGCATCGGGAAACAGAATCATTCGCGAAAGCTCCGTTGGGGTGACGCGGTGCCCCGGAAGGGCGGTGCCGCACCGGTCTTGTGCCCCAAAACCGCTTGGGGCGCAAGGGCGCGGGCCTGGCGGCAGCCAGCCGTGGCTGCGTGGGGGCGGGCCGTGGCCGCTGGCGCGGGCGATACCGCGCACTGCCCGGCCGGAGCGCGGCGGCGCGTGGATTTCCTTGAAAAAATGACGGCCATCGCCTATGGAGTGTACAGTTCCGTCAACGTACACGGCCAGTTCGGAGATTCCTCATGCAGCATCGGCGGATTCGCGCATCGGCGGCATTGCTTGTTCCGGCCCTTCTACTCGCCACGGTCCTTTGCTCCGGCTGCGCCGGACAGGGGACAGGACAGGGGACAGGACAGGGCGCGGCGCAGGGCAGCACCGAATGGCGGCTGCGCATGCTGGAGGAAAAGTACCTTTCCTACGAAGAGTCCCGCAAGGCCCGCGACGGCTCGGTGGACGAGCGGCTGCGCGCACTGGAGGAAAAGCAGGCCGCACTGTCCGCCCGTGTGGATGGCGACCGCGAATCCGATGGCCGCAGGCTCGACGCGCTGGAAGGCGCGCTTGCGGGCAAGACGGGCGGGGCAACTCCTGCCACCATGTCCGCCACGGCTTCGGAGGGCACACCGTCTGTCGACGCCGATGATCTTGGCAAGGGCGAGCGTCGCGTGCAGCCGGAACCGGTCAAGGCCGCTCCCGCCGCCAAAGCCGCGCAAAAGCCGGAACCCAGGCCCGCCAAATCCGTTTCGGACAAGGCCGCCTACGCGGCTGCGCTGAACCTGCTGCAACGCGGCAAGGCCGACGAGGCCCGCGTGGGCTTCGAAGGGTTCCTGAGCGACTACCCCAACAGTTCGCTGGTGCCCAACGCCCTGTACTGGAAGGGCGAGTCCCTGTATGCCCAGCGCCGCTACGCCGACGCCATCGTGGCCTTCAAGGAGGTCACGGCGCGCTTCCCCAAGCATCACAAGGCGGCGGATTCGCTGCTCAAGACGGCGCTGGCCTACAAGCAGTTGGGGGATGACGAGAACGTGCGCTTTCATCTGAAGGCGCTGCGTGAAGACCACCCCGATTCCCCGGCCGCCAAGCTGGCCCGACAGCGCTTCCCCAACGGGTAGCCTGCCCGCGCCCCGTCATGGCTTCCCAGCCTCCCGCCCCCGAACGCCCGGATAGCCCAGGCTTCCGCAGCATGCCGTCCGGCCCCTCCGCACTGCCCGCCTTTGCCGACCTGGATGCGGCGGGCCGCGCCGAATTGTGGGCCGCACTGGCCTTGCGCCACAGCCCCGGCATCGGACCGCGTACGGTGCGTCGCCTGCTGGCCGGGTTGGGGTCCGCGCTGGCCGCCGTGCAGGCGGCGGACCGGGGCGGGCAGGACTGGACACGGGCGGGGGTGCGACCCACATGGCTGCGCCGGTGGCGCGCGGCGTGTGGCGCGACACGGCCCGGCAGGAATGGGACGCGGTACGCGCCTGCCGGTGCTCCATCCTGCTGTGGACCGACCCGCGCTACCCGGCCCGCCTGCGCGAAGTTTCCGACGCTCCCGCCGTGCTGTACTGCCGGGGTGACGCATCCCTGCTGGCCAACCACGCCGTGGCGGTGGTGGGTTCGCGCCTGTCCTCGCGGGCCGGGCGCGGGGTGGCCGCCGACATCGCCTACAGCCTTTCGGCGGCGGGCGTCACCGTGGTGTCCGGCCTTGCGCGCGGCATCGACCGCGAGGCGCACGTGGCCGCGCTGGAAGAGGTGGGCTCCACCATCGGCGTGCTGGGCACGGGCATTGACGTGGTCTATCCGCCGGAGCACGCGGAACTGTTCACCCGCATGGAGGCCACGGGGCTGCTGGTGTCGGAATACGCCCCCGGCACGCTGCCCCTGCCCGGGCACTTTCCCGTGCGCAACCGGATCATCAGCGGATTTTCGGTGGGGGTGCTGGTGGTGGAGGCAGCGGCCCGCAGCGGCAGCCTGATCACCGCGCGTCTGGCGCTGGAGCAGGGGCGCGAAGTCTACGCCGTGCCCGGACCGGCCACGGCCCAGTATACCTGCGGCTGCCGCGGGCTGCTGGAACAGGGCGCGCGGCCCGTGACCACGGCGGAAGACATGCTGGCGGACCTGGCCCCGGTGCTGGGCATGGAGCTGGCCGCATTGGCCGCGCCGTGCCCGATCCCCGGATGGGGGGGCTGGGGCGGTTGGGACGACGACCCGCTGGACGGGTTGTTTCCGCCGCATTCTCCAGTCTTCAACGGTGCGTCGGATTTTCCGAACACCGCACCGGGCAGGGATGCGGCGGCGGGTACACCCACCGACGGCATCAAGCCCATTCCGCGCGATGCCGCCGATCCGCTGCGTAACTTTTTCGATGAAACAGCCGTAGTATCTGCCGGACAGGCCATGCAGCCGTCAGCGGAATCCGTTGCCGTGCATCCTCCGTTGCCCGCTTCATCCGGCCCGCCTGCGCCCAGGCCAGCACCGCGCCCGGCGCGCCCCCGCAAGTCGGCATCCTCCGCAGCATGCCCGCCCTGTGGCCGTGATGGCGCCGGCGATGGCCCTGATGACGCCATCCTGGCCTTCCTGCACGGTCGCCCCGGCGCCCATGTGGACGACATATGCCGCGCGCTGTCCATGGGGGCGGCGGACGTCAGCTGCCGCCTCGTGTTGCTGGAAGTAAAGGGCGGCGTGCGCCGGTTGCCCGGCATGCGCTACGAGCGTATGTAGGGGACGCGCATCTACAGGATATGAACGGCGGGCATTGCCCGACCGGGGAAGGATATGCAGAAGATACCGCTAGACCTCGCCGCACCCGGCATGAAACTGGCCAAACCCGTCACCAAGTCCGACGGGCTGGTGCTGGTTGGCGCAGACGTTGAACTGACCACCACCATCATTTCGCGCTTCCGCGCCAGCGGGGTGCAGTCGCTCACCGTGCAGGGCCGCCCCGTGGACCTTGGCGACGACGGCGGCAACGACCTGGAGCGCATCGCAGGGCGGCTGGACCACCTGTTCCGCAAGCACGGGCAGGACAGGTTCATGGTCACCCTGCGCAACATGCTGCGCCGCTTCTTTGCCGAGCGCATCGCCGCCGCCAGGGCGGCGGAAGAGGCCGAGGCGGCCGCCATTGCCGCCGCTGCCGAGGCCGCACGCGAAGAAGCGGAAGCCCAGGCCGCGCAGAACCGCATCCCGCTGGTAGACGAGGGGCCGGAAGGCGTGCCCGCCCGCCCCGAAGTGGCCAACGGTAACGGCGCGCCACGGGAGAACGGGCAATGAGCGAAGACCTGCGCACCATCTACAAGGGGCGGCTGCTGGCGGTGAAGGACCTGCCCACGCTCCCCACGGCGTTGCAGGAAGTTTCACGCCTGCTGGAACTGCCCAACACCACCACCGACCAGGTGGCCAAGGTCATTTCCTTCGACCAGGTGCTGGCGGCCAAGGTGCTGAAGATGGTCAACTCCCCCATCTACGGCTTTCCGGGGCGCATCGGCACGGTAAAGCACGCCCTGGTGCTGCTGGGGTTCAACGTCATCCGGGGGCTGATCATCTCCACCTCGGTCTACGACGACATGAACCGCGCCATGCGCGGCCTGTGGGACCACAGCGTGGGTTGTTCGCTGGCCTGCGGCGAACTGGCCCGCGCGCTGGGCATGAAAGACCCGGAAGAATACGCCGTGGCCGGGCTGCTGCACGACCTCGGCAAGGTGGTGTCGGCTCTGCAACTGCCCGAGGCCAAGGCCAGGGTGGACGCGGTGGTGCAGGAACAGGACCTTCTGTACATCGACGCGGAAACACAGGTGCTCGGCTTCGGGCACGACCGCATCAATGCCTGGCTGGCGGAACACTGGAACCTGCCCCCGGCCATCCGCGAGGGCATGGCTTTCCACCACAAGCCCATGAGCGCGCGCATCTACCCGCAGATGGCCTGCGTGGTGCATGTGGGCAACTTCATGGCCCGGCTGTTCGAGTACGGTTCCGGCGGGGACGACAACGTGCCGCCGCTGTCTCCGCACGCCCTGAAGCTGCTGGGCATGAACCAGAGCGCGCTGGAAGCGCTGCTGGACACCCTGTGCGAGAAATTCGCCGATGCCGGGGAACTGGGCTTCGCATGATTTCTGACGCCACTCTGCCGTTGCGCCAGTCGCCGCCCCCATCGCCGCGCCAATCATTTTGCCGGGCGTCGTGCCTGTCGTCGTCTGCGCGCCCGCGCCCGCCGCACGCGGGAGGGGGCGCGCCGTGAGCACACGCCCCTTGGGTTTCGGCGCTGCCGCTGCCGCTGCGGTGCCGCGTTGCTGGCTGGTTACGGCGGATGGCTGTCTGGCCGCCACCGTGCGCGCCCTGTGGTCTGGTGAGGGCGATGCGGCGGGGCAGCGCCCGGCACCGGCCCGTCCCATGGACTGGCGGGTGTTCGACAACGGGCGGGCCGTGCTGGAACAGTTCTTTCTCGACCCGCCGGACCTGTTGCTGGTTTCCGCCGCGCTGCCGGACATGTCGGGCGTTTCGCTGATCCAGTTGGTGAAAGGCGAAAACGTCTACCGCCAGGTGGCCACGGTGCTGGCCATGGACGTACCCGGCGTTGCCGGGATGGACTGGCAGGGCGTGGAGGCCGACGACTTCATGGTGCTGCCCGCCACCCCGGCACCTGCCGAGGGCACGGGCTGCATGCCCCTGCCGCCCCCGCTGGCCACGGAGCTTTCGGCGCGCATCGAACTGGCCCTGACCCGTGCGGGCCGCGCCCTTGATGCCAGCCCCCTGACCAGGCTGCCGGGCAACACTTCGATCATCAAGTTCATCCAGGGGCTCATCGACCGGCGCATGGATTTCGCGCTGGCCTATGCCGACCTCGACAACTTCAAGGCCTTCAACGATAAGTACGGCTTTTCTCGCGGCGACGAGGTGCTCATGCTCACCGCGCGGCTGCTGGCCACCACCGTGCGCGAGGTGCGCGGCCAGCCCGCCTTCGTGGGGCATGTGGGCGGCGACGACTTCGTGTTCGTGACGCCCGTGGACGAGGCGGAAGACGCCTGCCGCAGGGTGGTGGGCTCCTTCGACGCCATCGTGCCCGGCTTCTATGACGCGGACGACCGCACGCGCGGGGCCATCGTGGCCCACGACCGGCAGGGACAGGTGCGCAGCTTTCCGCTGATGGCCGTTTCCATCGCGGTGGTGTGCAATCAGCCCAGTACCGGGCTTTCGCTGGCTCACTACGGCGAGGCCTCGTACCGGGCCAGTCAGGTCAAGAAGCTGGCCAAGGACAGGACGGGCAGTTGCTATGTCTTCGACCGGCGACAGGCGTGAACGGGGCGGGCGCGGCGCATCCGGTGCGGATGGCGGCGGTGCGGATGCGCCAGCTGAACGGACCAGACCGGCGGCACGCCCCACGGTAGCTGCACCCGCGCGCGGCTCCAGATCAGCCCCATCCATTTCCCCGCCCGCTGCTGTTCCATCCGACCACGAACTGGCGTTCGACGGTCCGTTTCCTGCCGCCCGCGCGGAACTGCTGGAAATGTTCCTGGCCCATCTGGGCATGGAAAAGGGCTACGCCGATGCCACCGTGACCGCCTACGGCACGGACATGGACCAGTTCGCGGCGTTTCTGGCGGAAGCGGGTAGCGGCCCGGCCATACCCGGCAAGCCGTCCTTGCCGAATCCCGAACCGTCCTCCACCGGGCTTTCGCTGGATACCCCGGAGCACATCACCAAGCGCCACGTGCAGCGGTTTCTGGCCGAACTGCACCGCCAGCGCATCGCCAAGTCCAGCGTGGCCCGCAAACTTTCGGCACTGCGGGCGTTCTACCGTTTCCTGCTGCGGCTGCGCCGGGTCACCACGGACCCCACGGCGGGCGTGCACAACCCCAAGCAAGACCAGCGCCATCCCCACGCCCTGAACGTGGACCAGGCCTTCGCCCTGCTGGACGAGCGGCGGCAGCGCAAGGCCCTTGCCACGGCTCACACAGGACACGGCACGGATTCCGGCCACGGCGACGCGGTCCTGCTGGCGCGCGACCTGGCCCTGGCCGAACTGCTGTACGGCTCCGGCCTGCGTGTGTCGGAAGCGCTGGAACTGGACGTGCTGGACGCGGACCCCACATCCGGCGTGGTGCGGGTGATGGGCAAGGGCGGGCGCGAACGCATGAGCCCGCTCAGCGACACGGCACGCGATGCGCTGTCCGCCTGGCTGGCCGTGCGCCACGAGGTGGACGAGGGCCGGGGCGAACCCGCGTTGTTCCTGGGCGCGCGGGGCGGACGCCTGAACCGGCGGCAGGCCGCGCGGATCATCGAGGCCCTGTGCCTGCGGGCCGGGCTGCCGCAGGCCATATCCCCGCACGGATTGCGCCATTCCTTCGCCACCCACCTGCTGGAGGCCGGGGCCGACCTGCGCAGCGTGCAGGAACTGCTGGGCCATGCCCGGCTATCCACCACCCAGCGGTACACCCACCTGACCCTTTCGCGCCTGGTGGACGTGTATGACCGGGCCCACCCCCGCTCGGATCTGGCGGGCAAGTCGGGCCGGGCGGCTCGTCCCAAGCCCGCCGGACGACCGGATGCGCCCGCAACTGTTGCCGCGCGATCTAAAAAGAGGAAGGGGGCGCCCAAGGGATAACTCCTCATCGCCCAGGCAAAATAAACCCCACCGCCCGGTTGCGATGGGGTTGCGATGGGGTTGCTGCCAACTGAAAAGTTTTGGAGGTTGGGGGTCCGGGGGAAGGAACCTTTTGCAAAAGGTTCCTTCTCCCGGTTTTCTCAACGAAAAACGGCAACGCCTACGCGCGCAACATGCCGAAGCGCTTGGCAATAGCCTCCTCGAACTCCTGCTGGAGCGAGGAAACCAGTTCGTGCACCGACTGGATGCGGTCCACCCGGAACACGTTGGCGCCGGAGAAGGCGAAGCCCTTCTCCAGGTTGCCCCGCATGGCGTTGATCAGCGCGGCGGCGATGCAGTAGGGGGTCTTTTCCTGCTCGCAGGTGCTGATGCACTTGAACACGCACTTGAAGGGCTTTTTCGCGCCTTCGCGCATGGCCTCGATGAACGAGTTGCCAATGGCGCGGCCCGGCATGCCCACGGGGCTCTTGATGATGGTCACGTCCTGTTCGGTGGCGTCCACGTAGGCCTGCTTGAAGCGGTCGTCGGCATCGCATTCGTGGGTAGCCACGAAGCGGGTGCCCATCTGCACCCCGGCGGCGCCCAGTTCCATGAACCGGGTGATGTCCTCGCCGGTGTACACGCCGCCCGCGGCAATGACCGGAATGCGGCGGCCCTTTTCATCCTCGAAGGCCTTCACCGCTTCCACCACCTGGGGGATGACCGCTTCCAGCGAATGGCCGGGATCGTCGATCTCCTCGGCCTTGAAGCCAAGGTGCCCGCCCGCCTTGGGGCCTTCCACCACGAAGGCGTCGGGCAGGTAGTCGAAGCGGGATATCCACTTCTTGGCGATGACCGAGGCCGCCCGGGCGGACGACACGATGGGCACGAGCTTGGTGCGGAATTCTTCCTTCTTCTGGTCGCAGGCGTCGCGCAGGTGCCTGGGCAGGTCCAGCGGCAGGCCCGCGCCGGAGAAGATGATGTCGGCCCGCTCCTCGATGGAGGTGCGGACCATTTCGCCAAAGGTGGTCAGGGCCACCATGATGTTCACGCCCACGATGCCCTGGGTCATTTCGCGGGCCTTTTGCAGCTCGCGGCGCAGGGCGCGGACGTTGGCTTCGATGGGGTTCTTGGCCACGTCGGGTTCTTTCATCCCGATCATGGCGGCGGCGATGACGCCGATGCCGCCTTCATTGGCCACGGCGGACGCCAGGCGCGACAGCGAGATGCCGACGCCCATGCCGCCTTGCACGATGGGTATGCGGGCGACCAGGTCGCCGATATTCAGGGTCGGAAAAGGCATGATTCAGTCCTCCGGTGCGTGCGTGCCGGTGAAGGCACGCGGAATGTACCGGGCCCGCGCGCATGCAAGGCATGGTCGTGGGCGCTCCGGTGTGCCGCCATGCGCGGGCGGCGCGCGGAAGACCCGCGATGCGGCGGGATGCCGGAATCGCGTGGTCTCCGTGGACTGCATCGGAGTCTTTCGGGCAGCAAACGCGGGTGGCGTCGTGCGGTACGGTGGCGGCGGTGCGGTTTATCCCGCGCAGTCCCCACTGCGCGGGCGCATGCGTCGTCGGCCGTGGCCGGGCGGACGCCGCGCTGGCGGCGCGGAAGGGCCGATGCGGCCCGTTCCCTCAGGCGCGCATTTTACACAGTTTTGCGCAAGAGCACCAGTCGCAATGTTTGCCGTCGCGCGGCAGCAGCAACGGCGCTTCGGCCATGTGCCGCAACAGGAAGGAGAGCAGGGCGGGAATGCGGGTGGTGATGGCCGCATCGCGGGTTTCGTCGTCCGTGCCTTCGTCGAACAGGGGCAGTTCCTGCCCGGCATCGCGCAGGATGACCCAGGCGGCGTCGTGCACGTCCCGTCCGGAATGCTGCCCGTACATGTGCACGTAGGCGGGCAACTGCACGCCGTGCAGTGCGGCGGCCACGTCGGCCAGCAGATCGGGGTCGCGGTCGGGGGTCCACACCTCGATGCGTTCCCACAGGTCGTCGTCGGACCATGCGGAGGGCTTCCATTCCACCTTGCCGGTCTTGTAGTCCAGGATCACCGCGCCTTCGCCGTCCTCGAATCCGCGCAGGTCCACCCGGTCCACCCGGCCATGCAGGCGGCGCACGCGGCGGCCCGCGCTGCCTGGCACGTCGATGGTGGTCTCCACGGTTTCTTCCAGGTCCAGCACGGTGAAACGTTCCGGCTGGCGGGCCAGGTAGCGGCCAAGGCGTTCCGGCCCGGCCACTTCCAGCATCAGCAGGGCGTCGGGCGGCAACTGGGCCGAAAGGCCGGATGTCGCCAGCCGTTGCAGGAACAGCCGGGTGAGGTGATCGGCGGAAAGCTCGTCGCGGCGAACCTCGCGCCCCTTGTGGGGCAGGTGAAAGTCCAGCAGCACCTTGTGCAGCAGTTCGCCCACGGCAATGGGGTCGTCGCCCTCGTTCACCTCGTCCGGCGGGGCCAGCCCGGCCAGCCGCTCATGAAAGAAGCGCACCGGGCAGGTCAGCCAGGCATCAAGGGTGGACGGCGACACGGGCGCGTCCAGCAGCCGTTCCAGCGCATCGTTGATGGCGGTGGTGCGTTCGATGGGGCGCGGCGCGGAACGGAACGGACGCACCGTGCAGGCGGCGGCATGCAACGGGGGCTGGCCGGGAGAGAGCAGGCCGCCGCGCGCGCGTTCCTCGCGCCACAGCAGTTCTTCCACGAAGCGGCTGCGGATTTTCTTTTCGTCCAGCAGGCCGCTACGGTCCACGCCGGTCTGGTAGCACAGCACGGCTTCTTCAGCTCCGGCCAGCAGGCGGTGGAAGTTGTGCGCGGCCACCCGTTCGCGGCGGCGCGAATCGGGCAGCCCGACCATGGCGCGCAGGCTGTCGGGCAGCAGCGGGTCGTGCCCCGGCGCGCCGGGCAGGCGATCTTCGGTGGCGTCCAGCACGATGACCCGGCGAAAGCGCAGCAGGCGCGTTTCCAGCATGCCCAGCACCTGCAACCCGGCCAGGGGCGTGGCTTCGAAGGGCACGCGTTCCTCGCGCAGGGTTTCGCGCAGGATGGTGTGCAGCACCTCGCGCGGGAAGGGCGTGTCCGCCAGTTCGCAGTCGCGCAGGGCGGGTATGACCCGCTGCATGAGCCGGAACAGGCACTCCGCGTCGATGGGAAAGCGTTCCCACAGGGTGCCGCCGTGGGCCAGCAGCAGGTCGCACAGCGCGCCCACCACATCGGCCACGCGGGCCGGGGTGTCCGCCGTTTCCCAGCGGGTCAGGCACAACTCCAGCACGCGGTGCAGCAGGTCGGCTGCCGGTCCGTGCTCGCCGCCGGGGGCCTTCTGGGCCACCTCGCGGGCCAGCGCGCGCGGGTCCACGTAGCTGGCCCCGCCGCGCACCACGTTTTCCATGAGGTGGAACAGGTCGCGCAGGGGGCGTTCGCCGTCCAGTTCCAGCATCTTCAGGTAGGGGTGACGGATGCACTCGATGACCGTGCGCCAGTGGTAGCACAGGGTGGACGGCGCGGCGTCCGCTCCACCTGGGGCAGAGGGAAACAGTTCGTCCGGCCCTTGTTCGGGCACTGCCAGCGATGCGGCGGGCCGGGCAGTCTCTTGCAGGCGCATCAGGGTTTCCACCAGCCGCACCAGCGTGGAGCGCACCAGCGGGTAGCCCATTGAGATGTTCACGTCCTTGTCCGGCAGGTGGTGCAGCACGGGCATGAGCAGCCCGGTGTCCGGCAGCACCACCGCCGTGCCTGCCAGTTCGTCGGCGTTCGGGGCAGTCAGGGGGATCGGGGCGACCGGGATGGAATTTTCGGTACTTTCGATTGCTGGCGTTAGACGCGATTCCTTCAAATTGCCGGATGGAGTTGCGTTGGCCGCCGGGGCGTCGGGTGTATCACCGCTTTCGGCGCGCAGTTCCCGTTCCATGACCAGCAATTGTGAATGCAGGTCGTACCCTTCATGAAAGGTGATCGACGGGGTGTGCCCGGAAGGCGGGCAGGCCAACTCGGCCCCGGTCCGCCAGGAGGTCAGCCAGCGTACATGGTCCTCGCAGGTCCAGTGCACCGGGCGCGCGCCCAGTTCCGCCACTGCCGCGTCGGTGTGCAGGCACACCGTGGCCCCTTCGTGCCGCCACAGGTGCAGGAACAGCGCTTCTTCCGTGCCGGTGAGGGTGGAGAACCCCGCCACGAACAGTCGCTTGCCCGCCAGCAGCGGGGGCAGGGTGAAGCCGTCCGGGCGTTCGGTGGCGCGGCCCGTTTCGGCGGGGCCGGGCAGCAGGCGCACGGAGCGGAAGGCATCGAAGCCCGGCGTGGTCCAGCCGCGTTCGGTCAATGCCGCCGCGTACGCCTCGTGGATGCGGCCCAGCGCGCCCAGCAGGGCGGCAGCAAAGGGGGCCACCTGGCCTTCCATGTACTGGTAGTCTTCCGGCACGCGGTTCTGGACGAAGAATTCCTCCATCAGTGCGGCAAGGCGCACGCCCCACGGAAAGAACCGCCGCTGGTCCGTGGCGGCAAGGTGCTCGTACAATTCATCGCCGGGCCTGGCCAGATCGCGCACGCAGTCCATGAGCAGCCCCACCCGGTCCAGCAGGGGGATGGGCCGGGCCGGGCGTGCGGTGGGGTCTTCCGCGTGGGCGCGCAGCAGGGTGAACATCTGGCGCACCGTGAACACGCGGGGCAGCAGGCAGGGCCGGGCAATGTCCGGGGCGCGGCGGATGCGGTCCACAAGGTAGCGCCCTGGGCGCCCGTGCGGAAAGACGAACACGGCATCGCCGGGGCGACCGTCCGTGGCTTCGATGAGCGTTGTGGTAAGCCCGGCCAGGAAGTCCGTATCCCACGGAAAGATCAGGAACGGGCGCGGCCCGGTGGGGGCAAGCACGCCGTACGGGGTGCGGGACGCGGCGCGTGTGGGCGCGCGCCGGGTGGCAGTGCGCTTGGGCCGCTTCGTGGATGGCGCACCGGGCATGAGGATATCGTCTGGACCGGTCACGGGCGGTGTCCTTCACTGGGGTCGTTCTGAGGGGCCTCGTTCTGGGGGGCATCATTCAGGGGGGCGGCGTTCTGCGTGGCGGTATCGGCGGTGCGCAGGGCCACGGGCTGCACGGTGCGCCCGTCAAGGTATACCAGCACGCCCCGCACGCCAGCGGGGCCGCGTCCTGTGGCATCGGCCAGCAGGCCGAGGTAACGGCGCACCTGCGCCACATGATCGTCTGAGGGGCGGCCCGTTTTCCATTCCACCACGGTGCAGGTTTCCCCGTCGTCCACCATGAGGTCGGTGCGGTGGATGCTGCCCTGAGCGTCCATGATGGACTGTTCCGGCACGCCGTGGGTGAACCAGTGCGCGGCCTGCGGCAGCGCCGCCAGCCACGCCAGCATGGCAGTGAGTTCACGCGCGGTGGCCTCCGGTTCCGGCACGGGCAAGGGGAAGGCCCGCATGCCGTGGGCAACGGCGCGGGCGGCGTCCTGGTCCGGCGCGCCGGTAAGGCGCAATTGCTCAAGGCAGGCATGCACCAGCATGCCGCGCCGTCGTTCGGTAAAGGTGAATTCCTCAAGCTGGTTGCGGAAAATCTTCAGGCGCGGCAGCCATTGCATGGGCCGCCACGGGGCGGCTGTGGAGGACTGGTCCGGTGCGTGGCCCACGTCGGGAGTTGACGCCGGGGCTGGTGACGGTTCGGGCAAGGGCTGCGGAGCATCGGAGGGTGCCGTCTGCCTTGCCGCGTCGTCATCGGTGGCATCTTCCTGCGCTGGGGGCACCACCCCGGCCACATACTCCTGCCCCGTGTCGATGTTGCACCCGGCCAGCAGGGCGCGCACCCCGGCCAGCAGGGACGAACTCCGCTCGGCAAACGGGGTGGAGGTGACGTAGGCGTGCAGTTCGTCCACGGGGCGCGTCCAGCCCACATAGAGCAGGTGCAGTTTTTCGGCGGCGGCAGCCGCCTGTGCGTGGTGGTAGCGGTCACCCATTTCCGGGCACAGCGGGGCCAGCAGCGGCTGGCCGTCCAGTTCGGCCACAACCAGCGGCGGATCGGTACGGTCGGGCTGGTGGTGGAAGGGGATGACCACCACCGGAAATTCCAGCCCCTTGGACTTGTGCATGGTCATCACCCGCACGGCGTCCATGGCTTCCGGCATGGGCACCTTTTCCTCGCCGCCGCTTTCGACCCAGAATTCCAGAAAGGTTGCCAGAGAGGTGAGCCCGCGCGATTCCGCGTTGTGCACCACCTCCAGAAAGCGGCGCACGTAGCCGATGTCTTCCGGGTGGCGTTGCGCCACGCGGAAGCGTTCGAAGATTTCGCGCACCGTGTCGTAGGGGCCCATCAGCCCGGCGCGGGCGTAGAACGGGGCCAGCCACGTTTCCCACGCCACGGGGAAGGCGGCGCGAAAATCGGCCAGCAGCCCCCTGCCGCCGCGCGGGTCGTCGGCGGGGCGGGCGCAACGGTCGGCCAGCCAGTCGCGTAGCGCGCGGTCGGAAAGCCCGCTGACCCCGCCGAACAGTTCCGCACCGGTCAGCACTTCCCACAGGGCCAGCGCGTTGGGCGGGTAATCGAGGAAGGACAGCAGGGCCACGGTCTGCGTGACGAGGGGGTGGTCGGCCAGCCGCAGGCTGTTCTCGGTCACCACCGGCACGCCCCAGTCCATGAGCCACGAGGCCACCAGCGCGGATTCGTCGTTCTTGCGCACCAGCACGGCCACGTCGCGCCACGGGCGGCGTGCGGCCAGATCGTCCAGAAACAGCGCGCGCAATTGCTGGCGCACCTTGTCACGCAGGTCGCCGTTATCCTCGCCGTGCAGGGGGACGATGCGCACCAGCCCGCCCCGGGCCGAATCCCTGTCCGGAACTTCCTGCGCCGCCCCGGCAAAGGCCCGCGCCACGGACGCGGCGGCCTCGTCCAGTACGTGGGTTGGCGTCTTGTCGCCCAGCATGGCCGACAGCACGCCCCGCGCGCGCAGCGGGTCGTCCAGTTGCGCGAACACGGTGTTGTTGTGCTGCACGATGGCCGCACGGCTGCGCCAGTTGCGGGGCAGGGTATCCTGCTCCGGGTCGGGCACGATGGCGGTAAGCGCGGGGGACGCCAGAATGTCGTCGAACAGGGCGGAATCGCCGCCGCGCCAGCCGTAGATGGCCTGCTTCACGTCGCCCACCCAGGTCAGCCCGCCGCCGCGCGACAGGCATTCCACGGCCAGCGGCTCGATGGCGGCCCACTGGTCGCGGCTGGTGTCCTGAAATTCGTCGATAAGGATGTGAGCGAGGCGCGTGCCCATGCGGCAGAAGGCTTCCGACACGCCGAACTCGCCGTGCAGCACGTCGCGGGCGTGCAGGGGGATGAGCGGCTGGGGCAGCTTGCCCTCGCGCCGCTGGAAATCGGGCAGGTGCGCGGCCATGGCGCGGGCCAGACCGGCCAGCGGGGCCACCTGCAAGGCGCGCTGGATGAGCCGCCCGCGCACGGCAAAATCGTTGCAGGCGTCGCGCCAGGCGTCGAAGGCCGCGCGGGCATCGTCGCTGCCCTTGCCTTTGGAGGCCTTCAGCAGGCAGTCGTCCAGCCCGCCTTTTTCCAGATAGACCGACTTGGACAACGGAGAAAAGGCGCTGTTCTCCGCGCACTTGTCCAGAAACTTGTGCAGGTTGGCGGCTGCGGAGAGTTGCTCTTCGGCCAGGACGCGCGACAGGGTGGCTGTGGCGTCCTGCATGTCCGAGTGGATGGTCACCAGCCTGGCGGCCAGGGCGTCGGTATCCACATCAGGCAGGCCACCCCGGTGAGGGGTTTCGTCAAACGGGTCGGGGCCGGACATGCCACCTTCCGCCAGATGCAACTGCAACAGCTGCGAAAGGCGCACCCGCAGCCCGGCCCCCACGGTGAACCCCTTGAGATCGGTGTGGAAGAGCAGCAGGCGGCAGGCGTCGCGCACGTCGTCCCGCAATTGCACGTCGCCCCGGCGGGCGCGGTCCAGAATCAGGTCGTACAACGGCTCGAAATATTCGTCGGGCGAAAAGGACGGCTCGAAGTCGGGCGGCAGGGACAGTTCCAGCGCGGCCAGCCGCACCAGCATGGTCAGCAGGCTGTCGATGGTGCGGATGTTCAGCGCGCCGTAGCGCCGCAGGATGATGTCCACCCAGCGGGCCGCGCGGGCCGGGGGCCATGCGCCATCCCCCCCGTCTTTCCCTGTTTTGGCCGGATCCGCCAGAGCATGCTCCTTGAGCAGCCGGATGACCCGCTCCTTCATTTCCGACGCGGCCTTGTTGGTGAAGGTCACCGCCAGAATGTCCGGCCAGCAGTGCCCACCTTCCACGGCCAGCGCGCAGGCCCGCCCGTCCTCGTCGCGCGCGCCCGCCAGCAACGACAGGAACCGCCGGGTCAGGGTGTAGGTTTTTCCCGATCCGGCGGAGGCCTTGATTTGCGTCAGTGCTGGCGTGGGCATGGGGAGGGGGTATCCAGGACTAATGAAGGAATTTTTGCGTGCTATCTGGTTGAGGACAGCACGTTACTGTCTTTCCGACCGTGCCCGGACGACAGGATTTCGGGCTTCCGGCAAGAAACATGTGCTTTACGTGACGCCCCGTCACTGTCTTCGAGGCGCGGTCTCCAAAGCAGGATTTTCGTTCGCTGGCAAGGAAAACAAGCCGGCCATGAGGGAGTATACTCTTATCGTATTCGACCGACATGGCCGGCGAAGTTTGACGACGCCAGCGGGCGAAAGGACGCTTTGGGGGCCGCGCCTAGATGGGGCAGGCGCGGGTGGTATCCGGCACCATCCCCGCCAGATCCACCTGCCCGGTGGACTCCAGCACCGCCCGCCAGTAGTCGGACGCCACGTTCAGCCTGCGCCGGGTGCGGGTTACCAGGTCCAGCGGCAGGTGCACGTAGCGGTCCATCAGCTTGGACACCACCATGCCGGTGCGCCCGGCCATGGCGGCATGCACGGCGTGCTGGCCCAGAAAGCCGCAGTACACCCGGTCGTTGGCGTTGGCCGGTACGGAGCGGATGATGTAGCTGGGGTCGATGTACTTCAGCGAGAACGGCAGCGAATGCTCGTCGCAGTAGCGCTTGATTTCGGTGCGCAGCAGGGTGGCGATGTCGCCCAGAATGGGGTTGCCCGAGGCGTCGGTTTCTCCGGTGCCTTCCAGCAGGTGCTGGCCTGCGCCTTCGGCCACCACGATCACGGCATGGGCGCGCGAGCGCAGCCGCTTTTCCAGCGCGGGCAGCAGGCCCCCTTCGCCGTGCAGGGTAAAGCCCACCTCGGGGATGAGCACGAAGTTCACTTCCTTCAGCGAAAGGGTGGCGTGCGCGGCGATGAAGCCGGACTCGCGGCCCATCAGCTTGACCAGCCCCACGCCGTTCATGGCCCCCAGCGCTTCCACATGGGCGCACTGGATGGCTTCGGTAGCCTTGTACACGGCGGTTTCGAAGCCGAATGACTGGCTGATGAAGTTGATGTCGTTGTCGATGGTCTTGGGGATGCCGATGACCGAGATGCGCAGGTTGCGCCGGGCGATCTCGGCCACGATGCCCGACGCCGCGCGCATGGTGCCGTCGCCGCCGATCATGAACAGGGCGCTGACGTTCATGCGTTCCAGCGCGTCCACCACTTCTTCGGGCGACTGCGGCCCGCGCGACGAGGCCAGGATGGTGCCGCCGAACTGGTGGATGTCCGAGACCTTGTCCGGGGTCAGTTCCATGAATTCGTGGCGGAACTTGGGGATGAACCCTTCCAGCCCGTAACGGATGCCGATGACGGCGGGCACGTTGTAGGCGTGGTACGCCTCCATGACGATGGCCCGGATCACGTCGTTGATGCCGGGGCACAGGCCGCCGCAGGTGACGATGGCGCACTTGGTCTTGGAGGAATCGAAATACAGGTGACTGCGCGGCCCGGCGGGCTCGAACAGCAGGGGCACGGATTCCGCGCCCAGTTCGGCGATGTGCTCGCGGTCGAGGAACAGGGGGATGCCCTGTTCGTCGGCGTAGCTGCCGTAGCAGAGCGGGGTGGGTATCTTGGCCGGTCCCAGGACGGGAATGGTGGTGTCCAGTTGCAGGACGCCGTTGTCGTAACGGGTCGAGGGCATGGGGTCTGTCCTCCCGGGGATGGCGGCTTGGAGTGTAGTGGGCGGAACCGAAAGGGCCGGGTGA
The DNA here is from genome assembly GCF_000504305.1 of Nitratidesulfovibrio termitidis HI1. NCBI lineage: Bacteria > Pseudomonadati > Thermodesulfobacteriota > Desulfovibrionia > Desulfovibrionales > Desulfovibrionaceae > Nitratidesulfovibrio > Nitratidesulfovibrio termitidis. The sequence continues at coordinate 998,962 of NZ_KI632512.1, read as the reverse complement.
AAACGGTCCCACGGCTTCATGGGCATTTTGGGTGGTTTTTCACCGGAGATACCTGCACAGGATAGCATGGCGCAGTCCATAAGGCCAGACTGCGCGCCCGGAATCAAAGGGGCGGACGGTTTAGCGCCGTCCGCCCCGTAGCGTTCATGTTTGGCGTCGGCCTTTCGCGCGCGGATAAAGGCCGCGTCGCGGTGCCGACGCCCGGCTACCAGGGGGTGGTGGGGTACTGCATGCCAAGCTGGGTATCCAGCATGGCCCGCGATGTTTCGCGCAGCACGGCGGCGTTGTGGCGGGCGCACTTGTCGCAGCCGATGCCGGGCAGCGCGGACACCACGTAGCGCATGCTGGTGCCGACCAGTTCCAGCAGGCTGTTCCCCAGCGAGGTGAGCACGCAATAGTTCTTCCACACGTATAGCATTTCGTCGCGCACGCGGGCGCGCACCACGCCGTCGCCGTTCAGGTCGAAGTCCTCTACTTCGGGCCGCAGGACAAAGGCGTCCTGCGCACAGGCGCGGGCCTGCGGCACCACGGCCACGTTCCAGTCGAACATCACCGCGCGGCGGATGCGGCGGCACAGGTCGTGCCCGGTGAAGGCATCGCCCTGAAAACGTTCGTCCAGCGGACCCAGCTTGCGCAGGGCGGCGGTCTTCACGGCGGCGAACGCCAGCGAGACGGCCTGCACGCGGGTGGGCTGCTGGAAGTGCTTTTCGCCGTAGGCGGGCCAGTTGAACCAGGTGCGCGGCAGGCGGCCCGGCAGCCCGCTGAGGCGGGCCAGCTTGACGATAAGGCCGGGCAGGCGGACGGCGCCGCGCAGTACGGCGTCCTTGGGGCCGGTGACCATGCCGCCGGCCACCATGCAGGCGGGGGTGGTATCCATGTGTTCCGCCAGGCGGCGGGCAGCGCCGGGGCTCAGGGTGACGGCGGGGTCCACGAAGATGATCACATCGCCGCTGGCACGGGCGATGCCAAGATTTGCGGCGGCGGCAAAACCGGCGCTGGCCGGGGCTTCGACGATAACGGCTTCGGGCGCGATGTCGCGTGCGTTGCGAATGGTGGCGTCGGTGGAGGCGCGGTCCACGACGATGATGTCGGCGGATTCGGCAAGGCCCGTCATTTCGGCCGCTGCGGCGCGGACCGAGGCAAGACAGTCGCCGATGTACTTCGCCGCGTTGGCGGCGACGATGACGAACGAGAGCTTCATGCGGGGTTCCTTCGAGTTGTTGTACGTTGGAGCGGTGTCGGTGTTGCCGGAAAGGGGTGCGCCGTGGCCCGATAGGCCTGATTTGTTTGATCGGCCCGGCTGGCCCTCTCGGCCCGGTTGGCCTGACTGACTCTACCGGCCCGGGCGCACGGGGCAGGTCGACTAGCGGGTCAGGCCGACTAGCGGGTCAGGCCGACTAGCGGGTCAGGCCCAGTTCTGCGGCAGCAGGCGTCATGGCCTCGATGGCGATGGTCAGGAATTCGCCAAGCTCAAGGCCTATGGCCTCGCACTCGCGGATTCTTTCGCGGCTGACGCTGGCGGCAAACGCCTTGTCCTTCATCTTTTTTTTCAGGCTGGAGGCCTGCATGCCGTCCATGCCGGTGGGGCGCACCAGCGCGGCGGCGCTGACCAGGCCGGTCACGCTTTCGCCGCAGCGCAGGGCGCGGTCGAACAGGCTGGCCGGTTCGCGTCCGGTGTATTCGCTGTTGTGGGCCACGATGGCCTGCACGGCTTCCGGCGGCAGCCTGTCGCCGATGAGGTCCACGGCAACCAGACCGTGCCGTTCGGGCGTTTCCTTGGTGAGGGGGTAGTCGATGTCGTGCAGCAGCCCGGCCAAGCCCCAGAGTTCGGCGTCCTGCCCGAAACGGGCGGCCAGGCCGCGCATGACGGCCTCGGTTGCCAGGGCGTGCTGGACAAGGTGGGGTTCCGGGTTGTGCGAGCGCAGCAGTTCGATGGCTTCGGTGCGGGGGAGCATGCGGGCCTCCGGTGGACGGTCTTCGTGAAACTGGTCACATGGGCTTTGAACCTTGTACGGTACGAGCACGGGCGTTGCAACCGCCGGGAACAGGCGCTTGCCGAAACGGCGCAATGCCGCCAAGGCCGCGCGGGGCGCGGCTTTATTGACACAGGCCTCATAAAAGCGGAAAAGAGGAGGTTATTTCGCCAAGGAAGGTGGAGATGGCCGCCACGCGGCCATGCGGCGTAATCCGTTCGCATCCCCTTTCGCCGGAATGTTTCCGGACGGGCGTCAACCGGCTGAAACCGGCGAGCATGATGGAACGAATACTTGGCATCAAGTTCCGTGAATACGGACAGATATACTATTTTCTCAGCGGTGGTCAGCCCGTTGCCGTGGGTGACAGGGTGATCGTGGAAACCGATCAGGGGCAGGGCATCGGCGAAGTGGTGACCCTGCGCGACGACCTGCCGGAAGACGCGGGCGAGGCCGAGGCCGACCTTCGGCCCATCCTGCGCGTGGCAAGCGGCGAGGACCTGGAGCAGGCAGCGGAAAACGAGAAGCTGGGCGACGAGGCCCGCGCCTTCTGCAACGAGTGCATCCGGGGCCGCGACCTGGAGATGAAGCTGGTGGACGTGGAGGTATTCTTCGACCGCAGCAAGATCATCTTCTATTTCACGGCGCCGACCCGTATCGACTTCCGCGAACTGGTCAAGGACCTGGTCAAGAACTACCGCACCCGCATTGAACTGCGCCAGATCGGCGTGCGTCACGAAACGCAGATGATCGGCGCGGTGGGCAACTGCGGCATGGTCTGCTGCTGCCGCCGCTTTTTGCGCAAGTTCGCCCCGGTGACCATCAAGATGGCCAAGGAACAGAATCTGTTCCTGAACCCGGCCAAGATTTCCGGCATCTGCGGGCGCCTGCTGTGCTGCCTGAGCTACGAGCAGGAAAACTACGAGGAATTCCACCGGCGCTGCCCGCGCCTGGGCAAGAAGTACCTGACCTCGCGCGGCGCGGTGAAGGTACTGCGCGCCAACATGTTCCGGGGCAGTCTGGCCCTGCTGACCGAATCCAATGAAGAGGTCGAGGTCACGCTGGAAGAATGGCAGCAGATGGAACCGCGCCGACCGGAGCAGGGCGGCGGTGGTCCCGCTGGCGGTCACGGCGGCAACATGCCGCGCCCGGACGGGCAGCATGAACGCCGCGCGGATGGGCCGGAAGGTCAGCCGCGCGAGGGGCGTGACGGGCGCAGGCCCGAGCGTGGGGACAGGCCGGAACGGGGTGAACGTGGCGATCGGCCGGAGCGATCGGACAGGGCTGACAGGCCCGACCGTTCGGATCGTTCGGATCGTGGAGAACGGCGCGATGGACGTGCCCCACAGGCCCAGCCCGCCCCGTCCGCGCCTCATGACGCTCCGCGCCCCGCGCGCGAGGCCGCTCCGGCTGGCAGCATCGCCCAGGCCGCGTTTGCCGCAACCTTCGATACGTTCATGACCGGCGGCCCCGTACCGCAGGCCGAAGGGGCGGATGCCCCGGTGGTCGTGGAGACAGGTCCCGCGGCCCTGACCGGTGACGGCGCTGTTTCCACCCCGGCGGATGCGGCAGCCCCGATTACCTCGGTTGCTACGGTTGCGCCGGTTACTACGGCTGCTTCCGCTGCGGGGGGCGAGTCTGTTGTTCCGGCGGGGGTACCTGCCGGGTCGGGCGAACCCTACGGTGGCACTGCGCCGCAGGCGTCCGGCACAGGGGCAGCGGCTCCTGAAGCTGGTTCGTCCCAAAACCAGCCCGGTGCTGCACCTGCCGTACAGGCACCTGTAGTGGCACCGACCGTGGCGAGCGCACCGGCGGCCATCGCCATGCCCCGCGCGCGCGGCCCGTTGAAAAACACCGACCCGTCCACCCTGCGGTCCAGCCGGGGGCGGCGCAAGCGCAAGCGGCGGCCTTCCGGTCCCCGTGAAGGCGGAGAGGGCGGTTCCGGCGGCGGGCACGACGGCGGCCACGGCAACGAATAACTGACGACACCGGCCAGCCCCGGCTCCGTGGTTCGGAGCAGGGCATGGCGACCATACAGGCAACAGCTTCCGCCCCCGGCGTGCGCCGGGGGCGGGCATCATATCGCAAGGGCGGCGCGGCAGACCCGTACCGCCCGCAGCGCCCGAATCGGGAGACTCACGTGGACCGCTTCTACATCACCACCCCCATCTACTACGTCAACGCCAAGCCGCATCTCGGCCATGCCTACACCACCATCGTGGCCGACTCGTTGCGCCGCTTCCACCGCCTGCTGGGCAAGGACACCTATTTCCTGACCGGCACCGACGAGCACGGCGACAAGATCGTGCAGGCCGCCGAAAAGGCCGGGTGCTCGCCGCAGGAATTCGTGGACGGCGTGAGCACGCAGTTTCGCGACCTGTGGCCGCATCTGGGCGTGGAGTATGACCAGTTCATCCGCACCACCGACGCGGAACACAAGAAGTGCGTGCAGGACGTGTTGCAGAAGGTCTACGACAGCGGCGACATCTACTTCGGGGAATACGGCGGCCACTACTGCTACGGGTGCGAGCGGTTCTACACCGAGAAGGAACTGGAAAACGGCCTCTGTCCACAGCACCAGGTGAAGCCGGAATACATCAGCGAGAAGAACTACTTTTTCCGCATGTCAAAGTATCAGGGGTGGCTGCGCCAGTACATTCTGGACAACCCCGACTTCATCCGGCCCGAGCGCTACCGCAGCGAAGTGCTGGGCATTCTGGACAGCGGCGCGCTGGAAGACCTGTGCATCTCGCGGCCCAAGTCCCGCCTGACCTGGGGCATCGAACTGCCGTTCGACAAGGACTACGTGTGCTACGTGTGGTTCGACGCGCTGATCAACTACATCTCCGCGCTGGGCTGGCCCGATGGCGAGAAGTTCGGTCGCTTCTGGCCCGGCGTGCAGCATCTGGTGGCCAAGGACATCCTGAAGCCGCACGCGGTATTCTGGCCCACCATGCTGAAGGCGGCGGGGCTGGAGCCCTACAACAATCTGAATGTGCACGGCTACTGGCTGGTGCGCGACACCAAGATGTCCAAATCGCTGGGCAACGTGGTGGACCCGCTGTCCATGATCGACAAGTACGGTCTGAGCGCCTTCCGCTACTTTTTGCTGCGCGAGATGCACTTCGGCAGTGACGCCAGCTTTTCGGAAGACGCGCTGGTGGCCCGCCTGAACGCGGACCTTGCCAACGACCTCGGCAACCTGTTCAGCCGCGTGCTGTCCATGACCGCCAAGTACTTCGGCGGCGTGGTGCCCGCGCAGGGGCCGCTGACCGAGGAAGACGAGGCCATCCGTACCCTGGCGGAAGAGGCTCAACGCAACTACGTGCGGCTGTTCGAGCGGGTGCGTTTTTCCAACGCGCTGGAATCGCTGTGGGAGCTGGTGCGGGCCCTGAATCGTTACGTGGACCATGCCGCGCCGTGGGCCCTGTTCAAGCAGGGCGACACCGAGCGTCTGGGCACCGTCATGTACGTGATGCTGGAATGCATGCGCAAGGTGGCCGTGCACCTGTGGCCGGTGATGCCCGAGGCTTCCACTGTGTTGCTGGGGCAACTGGGCCAGACACTGGACCCTGCCACCGTGCAATTGGCTGACGAGGCCGACCGCTGGGGCGGGCTGGCCGCCGGGACCACCGTGGCGGCATCGTCCAACCTGTTCCCCCGCGTGGAACTGGAAAAGACGGAAGAAGCCAAACCCGCCAAGGCGGAAGGCAAGAAGAAGGAGAAGGCCGCCGCGCCCGCGCAGGCTGCCGCCCAATCCGCCGCGCCTGCTGCTGGCGACGAACCCGCCACCATAGAGTTTGCCGATTTCCAGAAGCTGGACATCCGCTTCGGCACTGTGGTGGTGGTGGAACGCCACCCCAACGCCGACAAGCTGCTGCGTGTGGAAGTGGACCTTGGCGAGGCTGCTCCGCGCCAGATCGTGGCCGGGCTTGCTGAATACTTCGAACCGGACTTCCTGCTGGGGCGTCAGGTGGCCGTGGTGGCCAACCTTGCCCCGCGCAAGCTGCGCGGCCTGGAATCGCAGGGGATGATCCTTGCCGTGCGCACCGAAAGCGGCATGCAACTGGTGGCCGCGTCCGGCCCGGTGGCCAACGGGGCCAAGGTGTCGTAAGGCGGCGTGCCGCGAGAGTCGCGGAAACCGTTTCTCCAGTCTAGAATGAAAACCGCTCGCCGATGCATGTCGGCGGGCGGTTTTGCGTCGTTGCGGGAAGGGGGGGCGCGCAGATGGCGTGTTTGACGGGTGGGGGGGGCTGCCCCAGTCAGTCGCCTGCGGGCAGGTTCTTTTGTAATGGGCTATGCGCCCTTGTCGGAGGGCGAGGATTGGCTGCCGCCGTCCGGTCTGCCTTCCGGTCCGTCTTCCGGTCCGTCCTCTGGAGCTTCCAGGGTGTCGTCCACCCGGTAGCGGCGGTACAGCAGGTAGCCCAGCAGGCTGGACAGGACGAACAGCACGGCGCTGGCAGTGGTGCGCAATTCTGGAGAAACGCGTACGCCGCTGCCCAGCAGGGCGAAGATGAACGTTTGCGGCACATACCCGGCGGCGGACCCGGCAATGAACGGCAGCGCGGGAATGGCGCTGACCCCGGCCAGCAGGTTGGTCAGCACGTTGTTGCCCACGGGCAGGCAGCGGATGATGAACGACATGGCAAACGGGTCGCGCCCGAGGAAGGCGTTGATTTTGGCCACCCTGCGGCTGAAGCGGCGCGCCACGAACGACTGCCCGGCAAGGCGCGCATAGTAGAAGGTGACCACGCAGCTCATGGCCGTGGCCAGCGTGCCCCACACGGTGCCCAGCACCGCGCCGAAGGCGTAGCCGCCCAGAAAGCTGACCACCTGCCGGGGCATGCCCACGGCGGTGAGCAGGCAGCCCACGCCAAGGTACAGGGCCAGACCGGCAACGCCGTGGTCGCGGATGTTGGCATCCACCCAGGCGGTGTCCAGGGCGTCGTGCAGGCCGGAGAGGCGCAACAGCGCAATGGCGGCGGCAAGGCCGAGAAAGACGAACGCACCCTTGAGCACGCGTTTGAGAAGTCGGGTGGGGCGGTTGGTCATGCAGGGTGATGGCTGGGGCCGGGTGAGGGTGGACGGATGGGCGGCGCACACCGCATGTGCGCAGTAGCGGCAACGGGCCGCGTCGTCAAGGTGCCGGGGTGTCAGCGCTGGCGCGGCCAGAGCAGGGGCAGGGCCAGCATCTGTCCGGCCAGCAGCAGCATGTCGCGTTCCAGCAGGGCAAAAGTGGCCACCAGCGCGCCGCCGGTCAGCAACAGCCCGCGAGAGATGCGGAAAACGCAGGGCATGCGGGGTGGAATTTCATCGGGATAGTCGCCGGGCGTAGCCTCGTGCGCGCCTGCGGGAGGGCCGGGGGCTGCGGCCATGGCGGGTGTGAAATCGTATGTCGCTTTGGAGTCGGGCGAGGGCGAGCTTTCAGGTCGGCAAGCACGCTGGGGTGACGGTAGTGTGGAGCAGGCCCGCGCGCCTTCCCGGCGCACGGCCAGCACTAGCGCGGCCAGTTGCGCCAGCAGGCCGATAAGCAGGATGGCCCAGCGGGCGGGCCAGAGCGTCCATTCCAGCGTGTCCATCCAGTACTGCCTGCGGCGGGAAAGGGAGCCTCGGCCCGGTTCCGTGGATCGGGAACGGCGGAAAGGCGCGTACGGGCATTACGTCACGTTTGGCGCGTCGTTCCGTATCGATCAGTTGCGCTCGGCGATGTCGTAGTTGATGTAGCGGCGCTTCATCCACGCCACGGCCAGCAGATCGAAGGCGGCGGTCTTGGCGCGGCTGAAGGCGCCGTACTTGGACACGCCGTGCAGGCGCGGACGGTGGTTCACCTTCAGTTCGGACACGGTGGCGCCCTGCATCTTCATCAGCGTGGGCAGAAAGCGGTGCATGCCGGTAAACATGGGGATGTGCCGGGCCATGGTGGTGCGCAATATCTTCAGCGAGCAACCGGTGTCCTTCACCGTCTCGCCGGTCAGGCGGTTGCGGATGGCGTTGGCCCACCTGGAGGCGATGCGCTTGGCAAAGGTGTCCTTGCGCTTGGCGCGCCAGCCGATGACCATGTCGTACCCGCGTTCGAATTCGATGAGCATGGCGGGGATGTCGGCAGGGTCGTTCTGCAGGTCGGCGTCCATGGTCACGATGACCTCGTGGCGCGCGGCCTGGAACCCGGCGGCAAAGGCGGCGGACTGCCCGCAGTTCTTGCGGAACGACAGGTAGCGAATCTGGGGATGATCCGCCGCAAGGGTCTTGATGACCTCAAGGCTGCGGTCCTTGCTGCCGTCGTCCACGAACAGCACTTCCCACTCCTTGCCGATGTTGGCGATGGAGCGGCGGATTTCCTCGAACAGGGCGGGCAGGTTGTCCTGTTCGTTGTACACGGGCAGCACGACGGAAAGAGAGGTGATGTTCTTGTTCTGCATGGCCCGCACTACATAAGGAATTTGCCCGGCGATGTAAATGCGCGGTTGACAGCCCGGCCCGCGCCACGTATACACACCTTCTTCGCTGGGGAGGCAGTCCCCACATCGTGTCGCGGGGTGGAGCAGCTCGGTAGCTCGTCGGGCTCATAACCCGAAGGTCGTCGGTTCAAATCCGGCCCCCGCAACCAGAAAAATCAGAGGCTTACAAGGAAATACTTGTAAGCCTCTTTTTGTTGTTGGTGTTTAGCCCCACTATAGCCCCACCTTGGCGCGAGTCAGGTTGGGTGGTAATGGGCACGCCTTGTGGAGGGCGTACGAATGCAAGAGATGATCTTTGTGCAACGCTATCGCATGTGCGTGTGGCAAGTTGGGGTTGGGAAAGGCAAGGTGTCAAGAGGGTATGATGAAGTAGCTGGTTCAGTTTGTTGGAGAGGCGAAGTTTATGGTGTTCCATGGGTTTCTAGTGTTGAGACATTTCGCTCAGCTCATGTAGCGTTTGCAATGTTGAGAAATAGAATACGAGCGTATTTGCGGTGGTGTTATCGTTATAGGGTTATTCCTGCTGCAAGTTTTAGTCCTTATGGTATTTTAAATGTTGTAAATGACTGTGAGATTTATCTTCAAGAGAGAGTTGCTTTGTCGGTGTTGTTGGATTTTTATCGAGTGAGGATGCGGGATATATGCGCGCTTTTTTCTGAAGATAATACTGTTTTTGATGTCAATCGTGAAGGCTATGTTAAGCTTGCCGGAGTTTCTCGTGCTGAAGGCGTATTTCGTGGATATATGGTTTTTGATTTTAATGGTGTGTATGAATATTGCGATCTTGTGGATGGATGTTTGTGCGATGACTATTGTTTTATAGTAGATAATGCGAAAAAGAAGATCGTATTTCGATTTTTCGAAAAATATGAATACAGGAATAGGAGTGTCTTGTATCTAAGGGTGAGCCGTTGTGGAACGTTTTCTATAGATGCAATAGTTGTAGAGGTGCTTAGTGTTGGTGGTGGAAAGCATGTGTTTCGTGGCAAGAGTCACCTTTTACAATATTCTTTTTATAGCGTTAATGAGTCTGTTCTTTGTTTCGCGATGAATATTTTTGGAGGATTGGATTTGTCGAATAGGTATGTATTCGCATCGATTTATTATTTTGCTATTATGTTAACATCAACATTGTGTAAAAGCGGTGATGATGATGAGAGTAACGTTTATCAAGGTGAAAATTTTTCTTCAGTGTTGAAGCTGGATAGATTTTATATATCGCTTCGAAATAAGCGGGCTGTGGACACTGTCTTTCGTAATTTTGATATTGGGAATAATTTTGATATTCTTGAAGGTTCCAGTAGTGTAGAGATATATGTAAATGAATTTTTGCGTAGTATCGCTGTGTCGCGGTGGGCGGATATATCTCGCCGTGGTGGCGTAAAAGATAAGGCTTTTGCTGTTGTTGTTATTGGTAGGTATAGTGGAAAAAAACTAGAAAGAATATTTAGGTCGCTGAGCTTGCTTGTTGAGAAGCCTACAGATGAGTGTGCTGCCGTGTATAGAGAGCTGAGGCTCAAAAATTCGAAAGCGCATAAACAAAAAATATTAAATATGTTGAAGAAGGACATTTTAAAATACGCAATGGCTCATGATCTGCCAATGCCTCCTCCGCAGATGAAAAGTTTGCGCGGGCGGAAGGGAAAAAATGCTGAGGCTTAACATGTAGTAGTTCAGACTTGATCTGACACCCTGCTCCGTCCTGATGGCGCCGTTTGTCAGGTTAGTTGAGTTGCCCGACCTTTTCTTCCCAGAGCTTCTTTCCATCAAGAAGTGTGTACAGAGATAGTATTCACCTAACACTGCCGTGCCCGGCGAGGTGCTGATTAGGCTGCCTACTGCCTGTCGCGCCTTCTCTCGCTTGGTCCCTGGGAAGGTCATCAAGGAAGACTCAGTGGGGTGTCTGACCATTCATGCTTCTGTCTTGGTGCGTCCGTAGAATTACCGGCTATTGCCCGAACGCACCGTGATGACTGACGTGTCGTGCTCCTCGGAAAAGGGCAGCCCGGACTCGTTGAGCATGTGTACCGCCGTAACCGGCAGCTTGCTGGTGTACAGCCTGCCGCAGGCGTAGCGGCTGTGGCAGTCGATGGCTGATTGAAGGTGATTTTCCCCTCGCCTTTCAGTGTGTCCACGAAAAACGTATCGACGGCCACTAGGATCGCCGCTGCACCGGGTTTCGATATGCCGCTCCCGGAATTCTGGGCTGAACTCTCCAGGGTGCGAACCTAGTCGGCATTTAGGGCTATTCCGTTATCTCGCACATGTCGCTCCAAGCGCAGCAGCCGCTCATGCCGATTCAGCATCCTGTTGCGAATCCGGACGCCTCGCACGCCCCCGGAACTGACCTGAGCACCTTGCAGCACCAGTTGCTGAGTCACGCGTACCCGGCTGTGTGTAGTGTACTCAAGGCTGTACGCCAGAATCCGTTCCACCGGCGCCTCGTCCGCCTGGTTCGGGTACAAATCTCGTGGCCCCGGTAGGGGATCCACGAGCACTTCAGTTCCGAACATTGAGTTATTACTCTGGATTTCGTAGAGCCGCTGCCGCGAATATCCCATGATGTGGCACACTTTGCTCGCGTTTTCCGGTTTGCTTGCAAGCTCAGGTAGGCTCAACTTCTTTCGCGCTACCTTCTTGCCAGTGGTCATGTCGGCCTCCTTGCTGGTGGTTGATGAAGCTTCACGGCCTCATCGTTACCTACTAGGTGAGCGCGGCATGACCTTTTTTTGGGGATTATTCACTGTCTGTTTGTGTAGCTTGCACTGGTAGATAATTAACACGTTGCTTTTTTATGGAATGAATTTTCACTAATATTGCTATAAATGCTACTATTATGGCGAAAAAATTATTCATGTTAAACATATTACTTTAATTTTTTAATGAATTAATCTTCATTTGCTTAATTTTTTATATGAGGAGAACAAGATGAGTGAGATTGTGAACTCTGTGCAGTTGGGCTTGCCGTTGATTTTTCCGCGATCAAGCATTGGTGAACTTACGGAAGGCATTATCAATCCCAAGACCTTGGCCAACCTAGACAGCCTTGGCTTAGGCCCCACAAAGCGTTGGCGAGTGGGACGAAGAGTCTTCTATGAGCGAGATTCGTTCATGGAGTGGTTTGCTCGCCGGGTGAAGGAGCCTGAACCTAAAACCATCCGGGGCGGCGCACCTGCCCCACAAAGCCGGAGTGCTGAAGTACTTGGCTATCTTACTGATGGTTTTGGGGCACGCTAGGCGTGCCCTGTGATTGGCCGCGTTGTTTCTGTGTAGCGCGGCCAATAGACATAGCCTACTTCATGCAGGCGAACAGAATTGACTTTTCGTAGGCCGGTTGACCGCGTTGTCCGCCAACGCGGCAGACTGCTGGCTACCCAACCGTCAACTCATGAGAAGTACATATGCATCCGAAAGAAGAGTTTTACGTTCCCATGGTGTCGCAGGATGATGTCAGTGCTCTTGCCGAGCGAATCAGGGAAGCTCTCCACACCTCGCCAGAGGATCTTGCGCAGGTCGAAGCTATCCAGATATCGCTCGTCCCTGTCATCGCAACGCGCATGGATATCACGATTATCCCGAAGCGGTAATTGACATGGGCAGGGAGGCATCCCTCCCTGCCCATGCAAAGGATTTCTTATGAAAGAGTTGCGCATTGAAAAAATGATAGAAACTGCGTGCAGAACGAGGCAACCGGTAACCAGTTCCTGCATGCTTGGGGAGCCAGTTTCACATGTCGAGTCTTCTGCCGTTGACATCGCTCCTGTACAGGCCACTTCGTTACCCCAGTCAAGTTTATCCCCTAGCTGGCAACGGGAGGCCTCATGGGCGCGGGACCAAGCATCACCAGTCCCGCATCAGCCATATACTCAGGCGAACTACTCGGCAAATACGACTCAATATTTCCCTGAAATATCACCCAAGGTAAGACAGGTGCTGGCCGGGATTGACGGCTCGAATCTGCCGTCGGACCTTACGGCGGATTCAAATGCGGAAGTATTCAGCGCGCTGGTCGAGTGGGAATTTGCAAGGCTCGCCGCTGACCGTCGCGAGCGCCTGCTTATGGCGCTTGGCATTGACGTTGACAGGCATTTGTGGCTTCGCCGAGGCGGGAATCCCAAGAGTAACAAGGGGGATGAGAGTATCATTTCCCTGGCGTCTTTAAGCCTGAATAGAGGCCCACTCGAAGCGGCTCAGGTCGTGGGAGGGCTGCTCGGCTTGAAGCCGGAATACTGCTTCCATACTTTTCCGGCTGGGAGCAATACCCCTCCCCCCCTGCCAACGCGCACCAGCATCATTGGGGAGTATATCCCGAAGCAACTCATCGTTCGAGGGCGCTCCTACCAACTCGAAGATGTGGACTATCTGCATGACTTCAGCGGATTCAAGGAGCAGGCTGTCTGCCGCTATGCCAACGGCAATGACGATTTTTTTGTGCTCGCGAGCCGAGTCGAGAGAGACGGCGAACCTGCACTGCGTATCGGTGCGGCTCCGGCCTCTGCCTGGCTCTATTCGCGCACGAGGATGGCAAGATATCGGAATATACTGCCCCCCATTAACAAGGTGGCTCTGTTAAGGTAGTTTTCTTCCATCCTTGGAGGAAGCATGAAACGCCGAGTCTGGGACAGCAAAAGCAAGGCCCGCATTGTGCTTGAGGGATTGCAGGGTCGCTCTGTGGCAAGCATTTGCAGTGAGTATCAAATCACTCAGGGTATGTATTACCGCTGGCGCGACACGTTGTTGGCCAATGCCGCCCTGGCTTTTGAGGTGGGCGCCACTAACCGACGAGAAGAACGCCTTGCGACAGAGAACCAAAAACTCAAGCAAGCCGTTGGCGAACTGACGCTGGAGTTAAAAAAAAACGACTGGTAAGCGGCAAGCGCCGATCCGGCCAGGCCCAGCTTCAGCGCGATGCCGAACTCTTGCCGTTGATCGAGTCCCTGAAAATGGAACATCCCTTTTGGGGCTATCGCCGCGTATGGGCCACCCTTCGGTATAAAAACGGCCTGATCATCAACGTCAAACGAGTGGCACGCCTGATGCGTCTGCATGGCCTTGGGGTGAAGCGCGCAGCCTTGCGGGCAAAGCGCACCCCTTCCGGAAGCAAGCCGCGCCCCGTCCGCCCGTGTCAGTGGTGGGGCATCGACATGACCAAGGTCATGACGGAAGGCGGCTGGGTGTATATCGTGCTGGTGGTGGACTGGTTTTCCAAGAAGATCGTGGGCCACCATGCCGACTACCGGAGCCGGAGCCATGAGTGGCTGCGAGCTCTGGATACGGCTATCCAGACGCACTTTCCCGGAGGCGTCCGGGGGCACGGCCTGAGCCTGATGAGCGACAACGGCTGCCAACCGACAGGAACGGCTTTTATGCGCGACTGCGCGACTCTCGGCATCACGCAGGCGTTTACCAGCTACAACAATCCCAAAGGGAACGCGGATACCGAGCGGACAATGCGTACGATCAAGGAAGAGCTCTTCTGGCTGCACGAATGGCGTAGCCTGGAACACCTCGACCGCGCCCTCTCTGACTGGATAGAAAACTTCAACACCACATACCTGCATTCGGCGCTTGGCTGGAAGACTCCGCAAGGCGTCCATCAGCAGGCAAACAAAACCTGGCGGAATTCTCCCTTAAAGGCCGCTTGATTTAAGGGGGGCATTACATCACGCTTCCCCATTGTCTTGTAGTCGTTGATCTCCTTACTTCCGTCATGCTCGGCGCCTTCCGACCAGCGCGCCTTGGAGCAAGCCGAACATCGCCGGGGCGAGTTCGGCCATGGTGTTGATCGTCCGGTGCCGTCCCGGCAGGTGCTGCAGGATGTTCACCGCGCCGATGCTGATGGCGTAGACCTCGAACCCCAGCCGTTCGGCGTGCCGGATGGCTTTCAGGGCGCATGTCGGCGTATCAGGATCGCCATCGGTCAGCAGCAGGATGAGCTTGCGAGCCTCACGCAGGGGCAGCATTTCCTGCATCACCCACCACAGGGACTCGGCCAGTGGGGTGGTCCCCACCGCGGACATCAGGAGCCTCGAATGTACCCGCTGGCCGTGCCGCACCAGACGGCCCACGGTTTTCTGTTCCGTTGACGCCGGGTCATGGCTAGCCGGAAAAGCGGTGATGGCCACGTTGATGCCGACGGTCTCAAGAGCCGAGGCCACGGCATGGCAGGTCGTGCTGGCCAGCCTGATGTTCGGGGTCATGGACCCGGAGCAGTCGAGAAGCAGATGCACGGCGGTGTTGATGCCGACGCGCGTTCCCTTGCGCATGAAGATGCGAGCGTCATCCGTGGCGATGCGGTGGAGCCTGCGCGGGTCGAGTTTCCCGCTTCGTGCCCCGTGGGTCCGGCTGACGGTCGCAGCCTGCAACAGGCCATGTAGCCGAGTCCGCAGGGCCGTCGATGCCCGTTTGGCCTCGGCGATGTCGTCGGGGTGCAGGTCCCAGCTTACCTTGTGGGTAACGGTGGCCACGTTCACGGGCAATCCGTCGCTGGCGGGTGCCTCACGCTTCAGGGCCTCACCAAGGATTGCACCGAATTCCTGCGGAAGCTCGTCCTCCTGGGCATGCAGCAGGTTTCGTATCCGTTCCCACGGTGATGCCGTGGGCTGGTTGCCATTGCCAGCCCCACCCTCAGGGTCACCCCCGGCCTGGCTGGTGTCCGGATTCGTACCTGACGCGGGTTGCGGCGTTTGCGTTGCCTTGTCCAGTTCCGCGACTATGCCCCGAGCATGGGCAATTGCTTCGATTGTTGATGCGCACGAGGTAGGTACCGCTTCTACAGCGCAACTCATGCGGGTAAGCAGGCCCGGGCAGAGTTTATCGAGATGTGCCGCGATGGTGTCGCGCCGTTTCCCGATGGCCGGGACGTCCCACGCCCGAACCGTAAGCAGCAGCCAGTTCAGGAACAGCACTGCGGGATCGTCCGTTGGCCCTGTCGCCTTGCCGTCGAAGAAGTGACCGATGAGCCAGTCGAAGTTTCCCCGGCAACCGGGGAACGCCGTGACCAGCCGGTTCTCCACCCTCCAGTCCTCGATGATGTTCCACACATGGTGCTCAAAGGGGGTAAGATTCGCAGCCTTCAGCGCCGTGAAGTCGGTATCCCGCAGGTGGGCGGCCTCATGGTCGATGTAGCCACGGGCCAGTGCGAGGAAGGTGTCGGGCGCGTCCACCGGCAGTGCGGGGAGGTGGATCGCGCTACCGTCCGTGTAGGCCTCCGTGCCCCCGATGGTCACGGTAACGCCGTATTTCCTGCCGAGCACGTTCGCCACCAGCGGCAGCGAGCGCATCACGGCGCGTGTATCCAGCATGTTGTCCTCCAAATGCGAAAAGGCCCCGAAGCGTGGTGCTCCGGGGCCTTTCGTGGCTGGTGTGTATCGGATGATCAGGCAGCGGTGCCAAGCAGCCGCCAGTATGGTTCGAAGCTGGCAGCCACCAGCGCGCCGATCTGGCCCAGGAAGGGGGCGTAGTCGTCGCGCACCCCGATGGCGTCGAGATTCTCGTAGTACGCGGCCCGCTGTTCCACCGGTATGATCACCGTGGGGAACCCGGCCCGCATAAGTTCAAGGTTCATCAGCAGCCGGGCGGTGCGCCCGTTGCCGTCAGTGAACGGGTGGATCACCACGAAGTCGGCATGGACGCGCGCGGCCAGTTCCACGGGATGCAGGTGCGCCGCCGCATCCGCGTACCACCCGAAGAAGGCGTCCATGCGCTCCTGCACGTGCAGGGCATCGGGCGGGGTGTGCCCCGCGCCGGAGATGATGACGTTGCGGGTCCGGTAGCGCCCCGCGTCATCGGCAATGCCCCGGAGCACCAGTTGGTGCAGGTCCTTCAGGGTGCGTTCGTCCAGCCCGCGTCCATCCTGCACCACCTCTTCCAGAAAGCCGATGGCTTCCCTGTGGTTGATGGCTTCAAGGTGCTCGCGCATGGACTTGCCGCCAATGGTCACCCCGTCTTCCAGCACCACCTTGGTTTCCATGAGGGTCAGGGTGTTCCCCTCAATGGCGTTGGAGTGGAAGGTGTACCGCAGCACCATGTCCGCCCGCAGGTTGGCCACGATGTCGGGCGGCAGCGGACGATGCCGGTCGAGCCGCGCCTTGAGGGCGTCGAGTTGGGCGAAGTCGATGAGCGGTGTGGGCGATGGGGTTGTCATGGCGTGCTCGCAAGTAGCTTGAAATCAAGTTAACCGTTTCGATAGGTAAACGGGTTGGCGTGGCCTGTCCAGCCACCTACCACAGTCCGCAATTGGGCAGCACGGGTTGCAGGTCGGGCATGACCTCGCGGGGGATGGCGTCCAGCGCAAGATCGTCCCCAAGGTCGGGCATGTCGTCCTCTCCTTCTTCGGGTTCGTCTGCGGACGCTATCCGTCCATTCTCCATGCTCCCATCCTGCCGCAGCAGAGCATCCAGCAGATCGGACGGGCGGTGCCCCTCGATGATCCGCTGACCGTGCTCCATGAGCGCGGACGGATCGCGCAGCAAGGCCACCAGCCCTTGCAGCATGAGCAGGTGCGCCCCTTGTATCCTGCCCCGCTTGGGCAGGTTGGCGAAGGCCGTACCGATGAGGTCGGCCACCGGAGCCACCCTCGGTTCCACGAAGGTGAGTCCGGCCAACTTCTGGTGGATGGTCCGCAGGGGAGACAGCGCCTTGTGGGTCACTTCGCTGCGGCCCGCATAGCACTTGTGCCAGGCCTCGGTGGCGGCCTTGGCCACCTCGTCGAACAGGGTCCGGCCAAGCCCGCGCACCTCTTCCGCAAGCCCCTGGGCCACCGGCTCCACATCGCCCGGCGCGGGCGGCACAATGCGGTAGACCTGCCAGCGGAATCCCATGCGGCTGCGCACGTAGTCCGCGCTGACCGTGGAATCGGCGATGATGCGTTCCCACTCGCCGTGCCGGGCTATCCAGTCCCGAACGGCGTCATCGTACCGGGTGAGGAAGGTATCCCTGGCGGCCAGGAATTCGGCCCGAATGCGGTCGAGTTCTTCCACAAGGACGGGGGCTTTTTCCTCCGGAATGCCCCAACCGCCAAGAAAGCGTACGCCGTGGCGGTCGAGCAGGTTCACCGCGCGCGCCTTCAGCGTGCCGAAGATCTTCAGTTCCTCGGGGTCGCAGATGCGCTTGCTGCCGAGCGAGGCAAGTTCCTCCGGCGGCAGGTCCGCGCCGCCGAAGTCCGCCGGGGTCAGCTTGCGGCGGGCGGTCCAGATGTTCACATCGAGGTTGATGGCCATGAGGCAGTTCAGGATGGTGTCGTTCATGTGCGTGCTCCATAAAAGCGGAACGCCCCTCGGGGGAGGGGCGTCCTAGATTCCGTTGTGGAAGTGGTAGTGGTCTTTCTCGATCTTCTCCGCGGCCTGTCGCCACATCTCCTGTACCGGGTCCTCGTCGAGGCACCGGCCCCACCCGATGGTGTGGACAGTGACCCGCGAGGGATGGGGTTCCTCGTCATCCCCGGTCCAGGTGCTGACCTTGAGGAGGTAGAGTTCCGCTTCCGCCTTCCAGTGGTGGCGAACGCCGTTGGTGTGGATATCCCGGACGAGGTGGATGCTGCGAGAGAAGGGGAAGATGCGCATGGCGGATGTCGCTTTCATGAGTGTGTGCTCCTCGTGGGTGCGGTGTAGGTCGGAGTCGTTCCAAAATACGGAACCGTCGGGAGGGAAATCGCGGTTACGGGAGGGGGCCGTATGACGAGACGAGCCGGTAGCCTTCCTTGAGTTTTCCGAAGACGCGTGACCGCGCCTCGCGGATGGGGTTGCCCCGGTTGCACCGGGTGATGGCCAACGCGAGCTGTTGTCCTTGCGTGTTGCGCTTGCCCCAGTGGAGGTCGATGCCGTGTTCTTGAATGGTGCAGGACCAGAACTTGCCGCCCGAAGGCGTGTCCTTTTCGAGGCGCAGCCAGGGAGGAGAAGGGAGGGAGGCGAAGAAGGCGGGGTCACGGGCCTGACGGGTGAGCAGGGAATCCATGAACTGGAGCACCAGGCCGGTATTGCCCGGGATTCGGGGAGTCGCGGCATCCTTGCCGGGGGTGTCCGCAGCGGACGTGTTCGGCGCGGTAGCGGCGTCCCCGCTCACTCCCCCGTGGGGAACATGCGCTGGGCGATCTCGTGGAGCAGAGTTCGGGTTTCTCGGGTGGCCTTGAAGCCAAGTGTCCGGTCGAGGGCGTAGGCCACGGGCTGGATGCCCTGTCGGGCCAGGGGCTGGAACCGCTGGGTCAGGTCGGCCCAGCGAATCAGGGTACGAGTGGAGAAGGTCACCTCGATGGAGGCGCCATGCGCCGTGCCCGATTCGCCCATGAACAGACGCCGGACCTCGTTGGCATAGTCGATCATGGTGCGCCGCAGAGGTGCAGGGAGTTGCGGCGCGATGCGTTCCAGCAACCGTTCTTCGGCTACGGGTTCGGGGTAGCCCATCTCGCACAGCCAGAACCGGTCGAGAAAGGCGAGGTTCTGGCGCAGGGTGCCCTGGTAGAGGCCCGTTTCGTCGGAACCGCCATTGGTGTTGGCTGTGGCCGCGAACCGGAACATGGGGTGCGGCGTGACCAGTTCGCCGCCGTTCTCCGGGATGCACAGGGGCTGGCCGTCGAGGATGCCGTTGAGTCCCGTGGCCGTGGCGGGTTCCAGCAGGTCCAGTTCGTTGAGGAGCAGGATTCCTCCGTGCTTCATGGCCAGCGCCAACGGTCCGTACCGAAACTCCATGGAACCCTGATGCACGGACAGGTGGCCCACCAGGTCGGGAAACTCCAGCCTGCCGTGCCCGGTGACCTCGAAGACCGGGTAGTTGAGCCGGGCGCCCAGTTGCCGGATGGCGCTGGACTTCCCGCTGCCGGTGGGGCCGAACACATAGAGCGGATCGGATGCGGTCATCAGCCAGACCACGATGTCGCGCGTGGCCTCGTGGAAGATGTAGTCAGGGTCAGCCTTTGGGGTATACGTCGAGGGCTGGCGGTAGCCCTTGATCATGCGGCCCGACGGGGTGCCGCTGAACACGGCGCCAGCGTCAAGATCGACGGGCTGCAACGCGTGCAGGCCCGAATCGGTATGGGGCATGGGGTGCTCCTTGATGTTGTGTCGGTTAGGGATGTTGAGTATGCCGTCGGAATGGGGAGGTGCGCATGGTCGATTGGGATACGCATCTCGACCCGGAAACGAAGGAACGGCTGGATGCTCTGGCCAAGGCCATGGGCAGGCCCGTCCCTGAGCTCGTGGCTGACGCCGTGCGGCGGTATGTCCGGGACGAGGAATGTGCTGTGGCCGCCATCGCGGAAGGCGTCCGTCAGGCGGATGCCGGACTCTTCGCATCGGATGATGAGGTCCGGGAGTGCTTCGCGCAGTGGGGCGTGGAACGGAACTTCGAAAGGGCCCGTGAAGCTACCAGATTAGGCGTGAATGCCTACGGAGTGACCATGCTGCATGCGACGATCATCCGTTTCGACAAGGCCACCGTGGACCGGCTGGATGAGATCGCCGCAGCCACTGGCAGTACGCGTGCCGCAGTCATCAAGGATGCCGTGGCGCAGTTCCTTGACCGCGATGCGCGGTTTTGCCGCATGGTGCAGCAAGGGCTGAACGCCGTGCGCGAAGGTCGCGTGGTGAGCCATGCTGATGCCAAGGCCCGGATACGCGCCCTTGGCATCACCCTGGAATGATCCGGAAGCGGTGCGCCTGGGGCTGGCGCTGACCGAGGGGGCTGCGCCGACGCCCCCTAGCCGAAGTCGATGGTTCGGAACAGGCGTGCGTCGAAGGGATTGTCCCACCAGCCGCCGAGAATCTCGGCATCGTCAACATCCTCGCCGATGCGCAGGAAGAGGTAGTCGTCAACGTCAAGTTCATCCATGACGTCGGTGATGAACCGTACCTCCTCGAAATCCGCGTACCATTTGACGCCTTCCCAATAGTACAGCACGCCTTCCGAGTCCGGCGCGTCCTGCCTCAGGCCGTTTTGCAGGAACAGTTCGATGTCGCCGGGGTTGGTGGCATGCTGCCTTGCCTCGTGCATCGCCGCATCAAGCCGTGCCCGCCCGTTGCCGGACAGGCACAGGGCGACTTCGCTGTAGTATCCCATGGTCATTCTCCTTTTCCGTTGATGGGGCTGATGAACAGCCGTTCATGGGGTTGGCCGGTTTTCCGGGCTCGCTCCAGAATGTCTGTCGCCGTTTGGGGATCTCCGGTCAGGGCCTGCAGTTCCTCCTGCAGGGCAGCCTGGTCGATGGTCTGTCTGCCGGGCATGGATGCCACCCGAAATCGGTGCCTGCCCGCCGTTATCCAGTCCCTGGCCATGCAGTCGCTTACCGCCGCGATGCGCTGGAAGGCGGTGCGGATGCGCCCTTCGATGGCCGTGATATCGCCTTCGATGGCGAGCTTGCGTTCCTTCAGGCTGGCGAGATGGTCGAGGTCCGCCGCGTGGGCGGGGCCGAGGTCCACGGGCATGCCGTCAACCCGCATGGGTCGGAACTTTGGGCAGGTGGCGTTGGCGTCGCACCAGTCGCACAGAGGGTGAAACCCCTGGCAGTACGGGAGGTCGTCAAGCGTCAGCCGCCCCGCCTTGACGGCGTTGACGGTTTGCCAGAGGTCGGCGGCAGTGTTGCAGCAGATGCCGAGCATGGCCCGGTTGGGCGTGTATGGCCCGAAGGCCTTGGCATCTGCCATGGAGATGGAGAGCACCCAGCCTTCGATGGTCACGCCTTCCGGTGTGTTTGGCAGGTCGATGCCGAAGAGCAGCCGGGCCGCCTCCGGGAAGGTCTTGCGGGTGAAGACCGGTTGGCCGTCTTCGCCGCGAAGCGAGCAGCACGGGCGATGCCAGGTACTCTCCAGCAGGCCGATCTGCCCGTAGAGTTGCACCTCGTTGGAGGTGTAGAGGGTTTCGGGCAGGTGCCCGTTGCTCTTGAGCTCAAGCACCCGGATGACGGGTGTCGGGGCTTCGTGGATGAGGGTGATGTCGAGGTGCGCCTTGATAGGCACACCGTGGAAGGTGGCGCTGATTTCCAACTGCGGAATGAGCCGGTGGCCGCTTCTGGTGAGGGCGTCGGTGATCCCAGCCTCCTGCCAGTGGCCTCGATGCAGGGGGAGGTGGCGCTTCAGGATGGAACCGACATGCTGAGGCGGGATGATGTGGGGCTGCGTGCCCGGAGGTGCCAACTTGCGGGCAGCCGCCGAGCGCAGGCATTCCGTTGCGGCGCCGATGTCGGACATGCCGACGTAGGTGCTGCGGTCGCCCAGTTGGGTCTGCGTGGCGTGGATTTCCTGCGTAAGCAGGGATTCGGCGAGGAGGGAGAGTGGGGCCGACAGTGCCGGAGACATGGGGGATTGCGGGGGCTTTGTCATGGGAGGCTCCATCAAGTGGACGAGGCTCCCCCATGGCGGGGGAATCCCCGCCCTTGGCGTGGTGATGAGGATCAGGCGGTCTCGGCGTACCGCCACCAGACTTTGCGCTCGGCGTTCCATTTGAACCCGGCAGCCGAGAGCAGTTGTTTGCGGGCAGACGTGTTGCCCGACGCCAGAATGCAAAGACGGCCATCCTGGGCGGTGGCCGTCGTGTAACTGACTCCATCCAGCCGTGGCAGTAACGCCAGGGCTGGATGTGCTGTTTCTGCGGGCTTGGGCTGTGGTGTCGTCGGTGGTTGGGACGGTTGCTGCGCAGGTGGGGCAGCAGGCTCTTGAGGCCGCGGCTGGCGAGGCGTTCTCTGCCGTGCGGGCCTGTCGCGGGATGCTGCCTCCCCGTCATCATCGTCTTCCGTCACCATGCCGAGCATGGCCGAAAGCGCATACCGACGGGCATAGGTCATGGCGCTGCCGTACCCCTGCGGATCGGCCTTGGGCAGGGGCATGACCAACAGCGACGACTGCCACTGGCCGGATTCCGCGTGCGTGAGCTTGGTGACAAGGCCGAGGTGCCCGGCCTCGGCCGGAACCGGGTACTGGGTCACCCAGATGCCGTTGGTCAGCAGCGCATCCCGGCAGGAATCCATGACAGAGTTGAGGGTGGCATAGCGGGACTTGGCGAATGGATTCTCGCGGTCCTTGATGGCCGGTTGCAGGGTGTGCTGAACGGCGATGAGGGCCTTGGCGAGGTCGGTGACCTCGGGGGAGGTGTACTGAAGGCTGTCCATGGCGACTCCTTGGAATGAGAAACGCTATGATAGGCATTTCGGGGTATATAAGAAAAAATATCTGTTTGCTCAGATATGTAATATATACATGAGTATTTATGAATGACAGAAGTGTGGGTATGTAATGGAGAGAGTAGATGGTGCGTATAAGTATTTTAGATCTATCTAAACGTTGTGCTTATACTGGTAATGATTTTTTGAGGGTGGTATATGCCGTAATGCTAGGCAATGATATGCTGGGATCGTACTTAAAAATAGTAAATAACGACGTTGATGCGTAGAAATAATTCGATAGTCTACGTTGATTAATGATGAAGGAAGATGAATTTATACATAATAACATATGCACAGAGACATGTATGGACTGCGCCGAGGTGGCAAGCATTTTTTGCGGCCAAAGGTACGGATGCATGTACAGAGATAGTATTCACCTGACACTGCCGTGTCCGGTGGGGTGCTGTCAGGCTGTCTGTTGCCCTTTGTTGTCCTCTTCCTGCCGACCTTTGGGGAGGCCATCAAAGATGGCTGGGTATCCGACCATTCATGTTTCTGCCTTGCTGCGCCCGTTCGTGAATGTCCTGTCCAGCCGCTCCACGAAGCCGTTGCTTTGCGGGCGTCTGACGCGGGTTGTCCGGTGTTTGACGCCTTCCAGTTGCAGGAACAGTTCGTAGGAGTGCCTGTCGGGACGACTGCAACATCCCGGCTATTGTCGGAAAGTACTGTGATGATCGCCGTGTCGTGCTCCTCGAAAAAGGGCAGCACGGGCTCGTTGATCATGAGTACCGACGTAACCGGCTGATTGCTGGTGTACAGCCTGCCGAAGGCGTAACGGCTATGGCCGGCGATGGTGATTGCAGGTAGATTTGTGCCCACGAAAATTTGTCCACAGCTACCAAGCCGCCGCTGCACCGGGTTTCGATATGGCACCGGAATTTTGGGCTGAGCCGCTCCAAGTTGCGAGCATGGTCGTCATGCAGGGCGATTCCGGTATCTCGCACATGCCGCGCCAGACGCAGCAGCCGCTCATGTCGGGTCAACATCCGGCTGCGGTTCTAGACGCCCCGCACGCCCCCCGGAGGGGACCTGCACACCTTGCAGCACCAGTTGTTGGGCCACGCGTACCGGGCCGTGCGCCGGGAATTCAAGGCTGTACTCCAGAATTTTTTCCGCCGTCGTCTCATCCACCCGGTTCGGGTGCGACTCTCGTACCCCTGGCAGACGGTCCGCGAGTCCTTAAGCCCCGAACGCCTGGTAATCGCGACGGATTTTGTAGGATTGCTGCGGTGAATACCCCATAATGCGGCACGTCTTGCTCACGCTATCCAGTTCGCTTGCAAGCTCCAGCAGGCTAAGCTTTCTTCGTGCTACCTTCTTGCCAGTGGTCATGTCGGTCTCCTGGCTGGTGGTTGATGAAGTGTCGCAACCTCATCGCTACCCCCGTCGGGCACGGCATGACCACTTCCTTTCGGATGGCCTACTGTCAGATAATACTAGTTCAGCACATTCCATCACGCCGAATATGGCCGAAAATGCATGTCTGGTGGATCGGCACGACAACTCCGCATTCAGCCGTATGTGGCGGGAAGATAATACGAGTGGCGTCCCAAGCTTGGGTCTCATTCCCCTGATGCTGCGTATGGCTATTGTCCAGTGTAACATGCCTGTCTGGACGCCCGTCTGTTATCTCGGGATGAACCTGTTCTTCTTGTTTTTATCTTACAAAAGTATTTCTTGCGTGTTTTGTGGAAATATGCCTTGTCATGGTACAAGTGTCCATGGTTGAGATGACGTATTGGCCGTTAAGGATGCTTAGCAGGTGTGTCCCAAAAATTTAGAAGGCTCTAGACCATCAGGGCAAGCCCTGATAGGCTAGGATGATGTTTAAAAACAGCAAATTAAGCCGATATAAAGCCGGAAAAATTGCTGAATGCTTTTGCATCGATATTGATGCCACTAAAACTGCCTTGCTCCTGAAGTTCAACCGGAAGACCGTGAACAGGTATTTTCTGGCATTCAGGACGCTGATTTATGTTCACCAGACATCCCAAAAGGAGAAAATCCTGGGCGTTGTCGAGGTTGATGAAAGCTTCTTCGGTCCCGCCAGGGTCAGAGGACGCCCTGGCCCCAGAAAGCGAGGAAGAGGGACGCTCAAGCAATCCGTGTTTGGGATCTACGAGCGAAACGGCTCCGTATATACCGAACTGGTGCCAGACTGCTCGGCCAAGTCGCTCCAGGCGATCATCCGGGGAAAGGTTGCCTTTGAAAGCGTCGTGCACTCCGATGGGTGGCGAGGATACGATGTCGGCTATGACAAACACTTTCGCGTCAACAAAGCCAAGCACTTCGCCGAGAATGGTGTTCATATTAACGGGATAGAGGCTTTCTGGAGTTTCACCAAGCGCCGCCTCACAAAATTCAATGGGGTGAAGAAGAACTTCGAATTACACCTCAAAGAATGTGAATGGCGCTACAACAAACCTCTGCCCCAACTCATTGGCGAACTGAAGCGACTAGTCTCAAAAAACGAAGACCTGATGGTCTAGAGCCTTTAGAAATTTCCACCGAAGGAGTGCACAATGAAAAGAAAGCCGTACGTCCGACTCGACAAGAAAGATGCCGCCCTGCTTCTGGTAGACCACCAGACGGGACTTTTTTCCCTGGTGCAGGATTATGTTCCGGCCGACTTCAGGAACAGCGTCCTTGCCCTTGGCGCCATAGGCAAGTTCTTCAACTTGCCGACCATCCTGACCACGAGTCTGGAAAAAGGTCCCAACGGTCCCATCCTTCCGGAACTGAAGGAAATGTTCCCTAAGTCTCCCTTGGTGCACCGTCCCGGTCAGATCAATGCCTGGGATAATGAAGATTTCGTGAAAGCAGTCGAAAAGACGGGGTGCAAGCAACTGATTATCGCGGGCATCGTGACCGATGTGTGCGTAGCCCACGCGACGCTGTCCGCGCTTGAGGCAGGGTACCAGGTCTTCGTGGTGACCGATGCTTCGGGGACGTTCACCCCGGAGGTCCGCGATGCTTCCTGGAATCGTATGAGCGCCAACGGCGCCCAACTTCTCAACTGGTTCAGCGTCGCCTGCGAACTCATGCGCGACTGGCGCAATGACATGGAGGGGCTTGCCGGGTTGCTGGCCAGCTATATGCCTGCCTACGGCAATCTCATCACCAGCCACACCCATGCTGCCAGCCAGAAGTGACGCTTCGGCATCGGGCGACCGGAAGCGCCCGTGACACTTCAGGCGGGTTTCACCAGATGACGTATGACCGGGGGATTCTCGTTGTCATGGAATGCATTGAGAATCCCCTGGTCAGCTTGGTCTGCATGTGTGATGCGCACGTGTTGGCGCTGGTGCTCCATCCAGTTTTCCACCACGAAGCATTCCATCACCCGGCCCGGTTCGGCGAGGTCTTCCCATATATCCCAGCGCAGGGCTCCGTCGCGCTGGCGTACAGCCCGAAAACGGCGCAAGGCCTTGATGAATTCCACCTGTTGTTCCGGCAAGACCCGATATTCGATCTGGACAAGCACGGGGCCCTTGTCGTCGGCGGGCTGCACTGAAACCACAGGCTCCGCCCAGTGATTGGATGGCGCCAGATCCGCGCCGGAATCCTCCGGAAGCCGCCAGACACGCGCCAGGAGCAGCCCGACGACATGGCCGCAGGCGGCCAGGGCCAGCGCCGTGGAAACACCGGTGCGGGCCGCGACGGTCCCCCAAAGTATGCTGCCCCCCGTCATGGCGCCTTGAAACACAAGCAGATAGACAGCCAGGACGCGCGCCCTCACCCAGTTCGGCGCGGCCATTTGCGCCGTGACATTCAAGGATGTCAGCATGCCGATCCAGGCAAGGCCGGCCACGAACATGATCGCGCTTCCTTCCCAGATGCTCCGCGCTAGCGCCAGCGCAGCCGTTGCAATGGCAAACAGCACTGTCGCGCCAACGGATACCCTGTTGGCCGAGGTCCGCTTGCGCAGCAGTTTGAGCAGGAGTGCACCCATGACCGCGCCTGCCCCCATGCAGCCAAGAAGTGTCCCATAACCCGCCGCGCCCAGGCTCAGGCCGCGTCTGGCGACAAGGGGGAGCATTGCCCACAGCGCGCTGCCGGATATGAAGAAACCGGCGGAGCGGATGAGGACAAGGCGTACCGCGTGGGCGTGGCGGGCATAGCGATAGCCGGCCCTGACCGCGCCCAGAAAATGCTCGGGGGGCAAGGGGTGGGAAGGAGGGGGGCGTTTCCAGCGGAACAAGACGAGCAGGACCGCCATGACGGAAAGGGCGTTCAGCGCGAAAACGGCGGGTGGACCTGCGAGCGCGACGATCACGCCTCCAAGCGCCGGGCCGATGGCACGTGAAATGTTGACCCCCAGGCTGTTGAGCGCGACGGCATCAGGCAGGGACGCCTGACTGACCAGTTCAGGGACGATGGCCTGCTGGAGGGGGGCGCTGAACGCGGCGGATATGCCCAGCGCGAATGTCGCGGCCAACAGCACGAATGGCGTCGTCAGGTTCTGCCACGTCATTACGGCGAGAATGGCGGCCGCAACAAGCCCTGCCGTCTGCGCGGCAAGCAGCATGCGCCGTCGGTCGGCAATGTCGGCCAGCGCCCCGGCAGGCAGCGCCAGCAGGAACATCGGCAGGGTTGTCGCAGCTTGCACGAGCGCCACCAGAAGCGGGCTGGGCGATAGCGACGTCATCAGCCAACCCGCCCCCACATCGTGCATCCAGGTGCCGATGTTGGAGATGATGGTGGCGATCCATAGCGCCCGGAATACCGGGGTACTCAACGGGTTCACGTTGCGCGATGCAGTCATGATGCGCCTTCCATGGGCGAGGGGCAGGGTATTTCCCTTGCGGCCTCTCGGGGGGGGATGTGCCGGTTCGGCCATGCAGGGAACGGGGACCGGCGGCACGGCCTTTCCGCAGACGGGGCGCACGGCAACGCCGTGCGCCCAAAGGTGTGCGTGCAGGCGTTGCTACACTGCCCAGCAACTGCATCCGAAGATGCCCCAGAAGGTTCTGGCGTCCGCTGCGGGGGACGCCGCGCCAAGCGCCGCCGCGTGGTCATGGCCATGCACCACGCAGTTGTTGGCGCACCCGCAATGCCGGGCCAGCTTCGTGCGGAATTCTTGCGGCCGGTGATAGCCGCCAAAACTGGTCACTGGCGACCACGCCGGCATCGGCTTTGGCAATTCCGGCGCAAGTGGGGCGTAATCCCCCTCGCCGTGAACTACCTTGCCGCCCAAAAGGGTGAGCACGGACCGCAAATGCACTATCTGGTCTTCTGGCACGGAGAAATAATCATCTGAAAGAACAGCCAGATCCGCAAGCTGGCCGACGCTGATCCGGCCTTTCTTGCCGTGCTCGGCAGAGAACCAGGTGTTCGCGTCGGTCCAGAGGCGCAACGCGGTTTCGCGGTCCAGGCGGTTGGCTGCCGGATAGAGGGAAAGCCCGCCGACGGTTTTCGATGTCACCAGCCAGGAAAGCGAAACCCACGGGTTGTAACTCGCCACACGCGTGGCGTCCGTACCGGCCCCGACGTGAAGCCCCGCCTCCAGCATGCGGCGGATGGGCGGGGTGCGCGCCGCGGCCGCCGCGCCATGGCGTTCGACAAAATACTCACCTTGGTAGGCCATGCGATGCTGCACGGCAATGCCGCCGCCAAGCGCCGCGATGCGGTCTATGTTGTGGTCGCTTATCGTTTCGGCATGATCGAAGAACCAGTTGATGCCGGAGAGCGGGATATCCCGATTGACCTTTTCAAAGACGTCCAGCGCGCGCCCTATGGTTTCGTCGTAGGTGGCATGCAGACGCCAGGGCCACTTGTGCTCTGCCAGAAGGCGGATGACGGGTTCGAGGTCCGCCTCCATGTTCGGCGGCATTTCAGGACGCTCCATCCGGAAGTCTTCGAAATCCGCAGCGGAATAGACAAGCATTTCCCCGGCGCCGTTGTGGCGGTATCTGTCATCGCCCTGGCCCGGCGAAAGCCGCTTTACCCAGGACGAGAATTCCGCCAGTTCTTCCTTCGGCTTTTGCGTGAACAGGTTGTAACTGATGCGAATCGTCAGCAAGTCTTCGGCGTGCAGCTTTTCGATGATCTCGTAATTTTCGGGGTAGTTCTGGAAACCGCCACCTGCATCGATCACGCTGGTCACGCCGAGCGCATTGAGTTCGCGCATGAAGTGCCGCGTGGAATTCATCTGGTATTCCGGCGCCAGTTTTGGCCCCTTGGCAAGTGTGGCGTACAGGATCGTGGCATTGGGCCGGGCCAGCAGCAGCCCGGTGGGATGACCGGCGGCATCGCGCACGATTTCTCCGCCAGGCGGGTCGGACGTGTCCTTCGTGTACCCGACGGCGCGCAGTGCCGCTGCGTTCAGCAGGGCCCGGTCATAGAGATGCAGGATGAACACCGGCGTGTCGGGAGCGATGACGTTCAACTCATCGATCGTGGGCAGCCTTTTTTCGGCGAATTGATGCTCTGTAAAACCGCCCACGACGCGCACCCATTGCGGCGGAGGCGTGCGGTCGACCTGTATCCTGAGCATGGCAAGCGCATCGGACAGGCTGGGAACGCCATCCCAGCGTAATTCCATATTGTAGTTCAGACCGCCCCGGATGACGTGGGTGTGGCTGTCGATCAGGCCGGGAATGACGCGTCTGCCTTGGGCATCGATAATCGCGGCGTTTGGGGCCGCGGCGCGCGCCTCGGCTTCGGGGCCGACGAAAAGGAAACGACCGTCACGGATTGCAACGGAGTGTGCCGTGGGGGTGTGGCGGTCCAGCGTGGTGATTTTGGCATTGACGAGAATCACGCCATGGTCATTCATGACATCCCCTTGTGTCGTTGTTGGCAAAAGCAGGG
Organism: Nitratidesulfovibrio termitidis HI1; assembly: GCF_000504305.1. NCBI lineage: Bacteria > Pseudomonadati > Thermodesulfobacteriota > Desulfovibrionia > Desulfovibrionales > Desulfovibrionaceae > Nitratidesulfovibrio > Nitratidesulfovibrio termitidis. Next base: position 969,569 of record NZ_KI632512.1, on the reverse strand, counting down.
CGTTGTGCTGCGGTTGTCAGCGCATGTCGGGGATGAGGCGCGTTCAGGTCGCCGTGCCCGCAGGGCACGACAGGAATTGCAAGAATCCGGCATGCCTCACTCCGTTCTTGCTCATGCCTTTGCCATTTCTATGATCAGCATGTGCGCCGTGCTTTCAGGGTGTATGAAAATGTTTTCTTCAACGATTTCAACGGCATCACGCATGGAAACTCTGGTGCCGTTGATCGTGGCCTGCCCTTCGATCATCACCAGATACGCCTGCCGTCCGGAAGATACCGAGAATTCCATGTGCTGCCCTTGGCTTACTGACGTCGCATAGGCATTGATGTCCGCATGGATTTTGATCGGCGCCGTTGACTGGCTGTTCTGTACACCCGTGGCGATTGGCAGCCAGTTGTTTACTCTTTCCGTGAACGCGAAGCGGTGGTCGCCGTATTGAGGCGCATACCCTTTCCGGTCGGGTAAAATCCATATTTGCAGGAACCGCAGAAGTTTTTTCCCGTGGTTGTATTCGCTATGCCGCACCCCTGTCCCCGCGCTCATGTATTGCACCTGTCCCCGCGTCAGCGTCCGTTCGTTCCCCATGCTGTCGGCGTGGGTCAGTTCGCCGTCAATGACATACGAGAGTATTTCCATGTCTGCGTGGGCATGCGGTCCGAATCCCGTTCCGGGTGCCACCGTGTCGTCGTTGAGAACTCTTAGAACGCCAAACTGCATGTTGTCCGGATTGTAATATTCGGCAAAGGAGAAGTGAAAGTGGCTGTCCAGCCATCCGTGCTTGCCTCGTCCCATATTCCTGCTGTCGATAAGCCGCATGTTGTTTCCTCCTGATGGTATGCTTTCATTTCCTACACGCCTGCCCCGCCCTTAGATATGAAAATTCGCTACGAGTCTTGCATATTTCTTACTGTTGACAGCCGGCAAGAAGGGCATCTTGCCCGCGCGGGGTTCTGGCCCGGCTTCCCGGTCGGGCTGTGGTGTTTCGATGTGCAACGATGAACAGCATGCGAGTCGGCAGGTGAAGACGCCGGAGCCGGTGGCGGTGACGGCGAGTATGCCTGTAGGGAAAAAGTGCGCGGCATGACTTGTACTGGTGGCAACGGGATATGCGGCGTGCCATTCCCAAAGAAAACACCAACCGATACTCTTTCCACAACTGCGAGGTGTACCATGCCGACGAAAATGAGATTGTGTATCTTTGCCGTGTTGTTGCTGCTTGCCGCGCCATGGCTGCCCAGAACATTTGCCGCGACAAGTCAGGGAGGATTCCATAGTGCTCCGTTGTCCGGCGGATTTTCCGGGCCTGGGGTATCCTTCAGAACGGTGCAGCAAGCGCATGGCATGCGTGATGACTATCCCGTCGTGTTGCGCGGCAGCATCATACAACACCTTGGGAAGGATAAGTATTTATTCAAGGATACCACGGAATCGATCAGTGTCGAAATTGACCAGGACAAATGGGCCGGGCAAAATGTAGCGCCAGGTGATACCGTGGAGTTGTATGGTGAAATAGATGAGGATTGTGGATGTGGAGCGGTTGGTCAAAGTGCGGTAGGCTCGACTTGGTCTGATGCTTCCCGCTTTTGAGCAAGGGAGGGAACACTGTTTTGTTGGAAATGCAAACGAACCATATTGCCAGGATATGCCGAACCTGGGCCTTTCCGGGCTACCTCTTGCCGGTTCCCAATGGTGCAGGTTGCCGGGGGTGTGTGAAGATGCCCCCAGCCCCGGGCCGTTCGGTGTGAGGATTTTCCCGTTTTTTGCCTCAGGTCGGACATGGCTGGCCTGAGGCAAAAACCAGTTCCGCCGGAGTATCGTGGCCGAGGGCTCTGTGTGGTCGGACCTGCATTGGCTTGATCACCTGCCCGTCGCGACGCGCTCTCTGGCTGCGGGCCGCCGCAGGCGCAACCTCACTGCTGTCTCCGTCGCATCAGCCTCGAGCACGCAGGCTCGTTGCGGGTGGTGCAGCGTACCTGCCTTCAGCACTTTCAGCACGGGGCGTGGATGAACGGGTTCGGTCGCAAGCAGGCGACTCCGCCGCGCGTGACAAGCGTCGCCTTTTCGTGCGCTCTAGTCAGGTGGTCCGGGGGGGCTGGCGTCTCGCGCCCCACGATGGCTTGCCGGTTGCCAAATGCGTTCCGCATGGCGCGCGATCAGGAAAAAGCTCACGGCCAGTACCGTGAAAAAAACGACTTTATGTATGCTGTCCCAAAAGATTTCGAAATATCTTGTATAGATGTTTATTCCAAGAAACGTGATGCCAAATCCACGCAGCATGCCGCAGTCTGTGCGCAGCCCCACCCATATTGCGGTACATGCGGCGATGGCGAAGAGAAGGCTCCATTCAAAAAGCTCCGACTGCCGTGTGCCCTGCCATCGCCCGGAATCAAGGTTTCCAAAAATAGACAATATCCACAGCGCAACGAATAGATAAAGCAGGCCCATGGACAAGGTTACGCGCTCAAGCCCCCTGTGCATCAACGGCGAACGCAGCGCATACGCCGCCATGGTCAGTAATGCTCCGAACAGCACGAACCGCAAGGGGTAGTTCATGCCAAGCCAGTATGCACCCCAGCCGGATTGATAGCCGCTTTCCAGGCCAACGTAGCTGCCAAGGGATAGCAGAAAGAACGTCCATACAAGTCCTGAACGGCCAAACCATCCGATCGTGGCATAAATACCGCACCCCATGAGAAGGAGCGGCGCGGGATTGTTATTGTCTGTGCTCAGGGCAACGCCCAGCTGCCATATGCCTATTGCAGTTGCGATAACCCCTATGGAGAGCAATGCTTCGTTGGTATATCGACGCTCAGGATGCCGATGGCGGCGTGTAAAACCCCATGCGTATAACGCCACGGAAATAGTTCCAGAAAGAACGGCGCGGTAAATGGCGGATAGCTGGAATATCAGGAGCAGCTGTTCCAGTAAATAACTGTCTGAGAATAGGCTTCCCAATGCGGTAACGAGGCAGGCGATGGCAATCCATAAAGCGTAGCGCGCCAAACGTTGCCAGTCAAAAGAGGAAGCCGAAATGCTCTCCTCCAACCGAGTGCGTTCCCCTGTGGTCAGGATCCCTTCGGATTGCCATCCATCCAGCGCTTTGCGGACGATGCGCAGATGCTTTTTGCTGAGCTCCATCTTTACCATCCATGCTTAGATGCGCGATCGGCGCATTGAACGTTCTGCTGCATTGTCGGTTGCGAACGGTTTTCGCTGGACATCAAGGTGCCAAAGCGCGGTACGTGACAACGCCGTGCCATAGTTTTGCTGGCTGGCCGTGGACGGAGAGAGGCGACCGCCCGGCCATGCCGCGTTCGCAGCATGGTGGTACGGCATCTCCGCAACCGGGAAGGGGGGGGCGCATGCCTGGACCAGGAGGTCAGCGCCCAACCTGTCCAGCCCGCCCGGCTTGACGCCGCGAGCCGTGTCCGGTCCTGCCCACGGAATCCCGTATGTCCTGCCTGTCAGTATTGGGCGGCCGGACATGCTGTTGCTGGCGCCCCTCCGCGGCGGGGTGATCGTTCAAGTGTCGCCGGGGACGGGGATTCCCCGAGCGATGTCGGCGAGGTCCGGGGCCTTCCTCGTCGCGCATGTGGTGTTGTCTTTGCGGCGGTCCTGCTTTTGCCCCGTGGTCGGGGGCTGGCCGGAGCCGTTCATGGTGGCGCGCGGGCATGTGGCGGTGCCAGGTCGGGCCGCCGAATCCATCGTACGATCTGCCGTGCGTCGCCCCCGCCCACGCGCGGCCCCGTTCCGCGGGGTAGTCGTGATGTCGCGTGCCGCACCCCGACAACATTGCAAGAATGCACAACAAGTATAGTGCCGGGAGAGCCATCGGACATAAGCCCTCGGGCCTCCATCTCGCGGATTCAGGCATGGGATTCCTCCGGATTTCTCGCCATCCGTGCGACGTAGATGGGCACGGGAGGGATATCTGGCAAACAGTCTACCGTGCCGACCTGATATTTCCCTTGTGCAGCATTGTGCAACGCATGTGATTGCGTGAAGGATGAGCTGTCCGGGGAGTTCCAACGCTAGGGGGCGAGGTGGTCGTGGTATGCAGCGTTTCCCTGTCGTTGCTATTGTGGCAGCAAAATGTGAGAAAACCATGTTAAGTACTATAGCAGGTTAACGCTACATCCTATTCCAGCCAACAATTCAAACGAGAGGTATGGCCATGGATGATTTGCTCAAGGCGGCTTTGGAACTCGTCAGAGCGCAAGCCTCTGTGAGGACGATGACGGCAGAAGAGATGATGAGCATGGCTCGGGCGATTGCCAGAACCCTTCAGGAGGCTTCGCAGTCGGACGTAAGGATCGCGGCGGATGAGTGCGCCCAGAGCCGCAGTCGTGCTGACAAGAAGCAGATGGCAAAAGCCATCAAGGAGCGAAGCATTACCTGTCTTGAGTGCGGCAAGTCCTTCAAGATAATTACTAGGAAGCATCTTGCGCAACATGAAATGGACCCTGACGGATATCGAGAGAAGTGGGGCTACAAGAAAGGAGTTCCGCTGGTCTGCAAATCGTTGCAGCGCGCGCGTCGCAAGAAGATGACAGATATGCAGTTGTGGGAGCGACGCCGCGTTGTCGACGAAAAAGCAAAAAAGAAACAATAAGATGTATGCCAAGGCTTGATATTTATTAGCTCAGGATTGATCTGGAGTGCCGTTCCGATTTTGCGGCACCGCGTGCAGGGGAATTGCGGTAGTCCCGATCTGGTCTTGCATCATCTCCTGCAAGAGGGCAGGTGCGAGCTCAGGTCGGGACTACTACACCTCAACACCCAGGCCGCATTCTTCGATGCGCAGCAGGAACGCATCCGCAGCCAGGCGGAATGACGCTCGGCCCGTCTGCGCATGCTGGTCAGCGCCGGCGCGATCAACCGGACCGAACTGGCCAGATAACGCATTCCGCAAACGTCAAATACCCACCGGCAAGACGTCGGTGGGCAGGTGGAGCCGAGCGTAGCCGGAAGGAATCATCCGGGGAGCAACCTGCTGCATATTCGCGTGCGGTGTCGCATTACCCGCCGTCGCGCCCGGCATGGTGCACACCTGCAACGAACGCCGGAAGCTCGTTGGCCACGTCGGCGATGACGCTTTCCCAATCATCGGGCTTGTCCTGCCTGAACAGCCGCGCGCCGGGATACCAGGGGCTGTCGGCCCGGCCGAGCAGCCAGCGCCAGTCGGGGACGTAGGGCAGCAAGAGCCACAGTGGCCTGCCCAGGCTGCCCGCAAGGTGCGCAACCGCGGTATCGACCGAAATGACCAGGTCGCACTGCCCGATGGCCGCCGCGGTGTCCCCCAGGTCGGCAAGCGCGCCGTCGATGCGTTCAATCGGCAGGCGCGCGAGGGCGGGCAGGTCCGTGTCCCGGTATTCCCGCTGCAGGCTGAGAAAGGAAATGCCGGGAAGGCGCAGCAGCGGGGCGAGGCGGTCGAGCGCGATGCTGCGCTCGCGGTCGTGCAGATGCCAGGTGGAACCGGACCAGACGAGCCCGACGCGCGACCTTGTGGATTTGGGCAGGCGACTCCGCCACGTCGCCATGCGCCCAGCCGGGACCGTCAGATACGGAACCGGTGCCGGGATGGTGTCCGGGCGGGTACCGAAGGCGAGCGGCAGGCTCATCAGCGGGCAATGCACATCGAACGACGGCAGGAGCGAACGCCGTGTGAGCAGGGGGACGCCGTCGGTCAGCGGCCCCAGCAGCGGCTGGACCGTTTCGGGCACTTCCAGCAGGACGCGCGCGGCCCTTGCTTTTACCAGCGGCAGGTATCGCAGCATCTGGATGGAATCGCCCAGTCCCTGTTCGGCATGCAGCAGGATGGTCTTGTCCGCGATCGGTTCGCCATGCCATTGGGGCAGGGTGGCCATGAAATCACGTGGTCCAAGCTCGCCTGTGCATCGCCAGCGCCACTCGTAGTTCACAAGTCCTTTTGCATAGTTGCCGAGCAGCAACTGCATCAGCGCCTTCTTGAGCCATGCGGAGGCATGTTGCGGGTCGAGCGCTATGACGCGGTTGCAACCCGCCAACGCTTCATCATAGCGACCAAGCTTCAGCAATGCGTTGGCGCGATTGTGATGTGCGTGTATGTCGTCGGCTCTGCGAGCGATGATTCGGTCGCAGCCCGCCACAGCCTCCGCATAACGGCCCATCTCGTACAGTATGCCTGCACGATTGCCATGGGCCACGACAAGATCAGGCTTGAGCGCGATGGCTCGGTCGTAGCTCGCCAAGGCCTCGTCATGGCGACCAAGGCTGGTCAGTACGATGCCTCGTTCGCAATGAGCCCTAGCGTAGTCGGGTTTAAGCGCGATGGCCCTGTCGCAACTTGCCAGGGATTCGGCATAACGACCCATCTGGCGCAACGCAACACTGCGATTAGTATGGGCATCGACATGGTCGTGTTTGAGCGCAAGTATGCGGTCATAGATGGTCAGTGCTTCCTGCAACTGACCGTTCTTATGGTGGCTGATGGCACGATGAAAGAGTTCGGGCAGATTGGCCCCTTTCTTGGCTGCTAACGGTTTTTTCTTTCCCTTATGCATAGCCATCCCTCAAGGTGTCCCTTTGCAATCCGGTGTTCATTGACAGTCGCAAAACTGGAGCCAGACTAAAATCTATCGATGATTAGGGCCTTCCTTTTTACCAAACCACAGACATTCTTACATGTGTCTCACATCAGGAAGAAAGAGCCTTGCTGGGTCATTGACGTATGGTTTACATGCAGAAACTTCATGAGCGGTGCAGGCTGGGTCAGTTCAAGGCGCCTCCTGCCGGAAGCCCATAATCCTGAATCGTTGTGGGGCTCCCCCTTTTCTGACCAAGGTAATGCATTCCCGATCCCCCGGAGCCCTCCGAAGTGGCCCGGATGTGCTGGCGGCTGCGGCAACAGCCCCTCGCATCCGGGCCGCTTTTTTCCTGTCCAGGGCGGTGCGTGCCGGGGGGCGTTCATCGCGCTGAAAGGGCAGGGCCCGGCATTTTTCCTCGTGCGCGACCGGCGTGACAGATGCGGAACATGGGCTCCGGCATCGGGACTCTCGCCCTGACTCGAAAGCGTTGTCGAACCACCGGCACGCCATGAATAACGAGTCCCGACGTCTTGAGCTTCCCCATGTAGGCAAGAGGGACAAGTGCCCAGGCGGTGTTCCACGAGTACTCACTGCCGCGCCGACGGCATTTGAAGCGGCCCCCGGCAGGGCGCAAACTCTGGAAATGGCACTTCGGGCATTCTTTCATGTCTTATTTTGTTGTGCGATATATATGCCGTCAGGGTTTATATTTGTTTACGATTTGTTGGGCGGTGCATCATGCGGTTGCTCCCGCGCCAGAGCAAAGGTGGCTTGCGAGGGAAGGTGAGAAAAAAAAGAGTAGAGGAAATGTACTCTCTCCGAAATTCCGGGCGGCTCAAGAGCGCTGTCTGGGGTGGAATGCTTCGGAGGGAGTCTCCATGCGTAGCTTCCGACACAGGTTTTGTAGCGCGGAAAGCCCGGCAGCCATACTGTTGATCGCACTTCTGTGCTCGATGATCATTCTTTCCGGATGCAGTGCTGGCGTGGGCCGTATGGTAGAGGGTTCACAACATTCGCCTGGTCGGCAGCGCGCCCTTGTGGGGCTGGTGCCCGTGCCTCCTGCGGCAGCCGTGGTGGTCGCTTCCGCTTCCGATCCGGACAGCGAAACTGCATGGATATGGATACCCGCAGCGGAAGGAGCCACCAGCGCCCCGGCGCGAACCCTGGACATGCCTCGTTCCATGACGGCGGTGTTGCTGGAGCAGTTCGCCTCGCTGCTGGATGCCCCCGGCCCTCTGGAGCCGGGCCGTGACGAGGGCCTCGGCTATCATCAGGACGGCACCATGCGCAAGGCGGGCGGCTCTTCGGACCACGGCCCGTCGGACCGTGGCCAGCGCGCCGCCTCGTATCTGCGTTCCGGTCTTGGGTATGGCCTTGACGCCTACGGTTTCAACCCCGACGACGATCCGTTCTTTGACCGGCGCGACGCCCTGCGCAGGGACATGGACGGCGGCTATGGCGATTACGATGATATCGACCTTTCCCGCCGGGCGCAGGACAGGGCCTTGTCTCGCAGCCTTGGCTTCCTGAATTCCATGGGCGAGGCGGCGGTCTCCGACCTGGTGGACGGTGGCCGCGCGCGGCTGAATTTCACCATAGACTGGGACGGCTACTTCCGGGGTGAAGGCGACGTGCTGCTGCCGTTCTACGACAGCCGGTACACCACCATCTTCAGTCAGGTGGGCGTGCGGTCCATGGCCGCGCAAAGCACCGACGACCGCTGGATGGGCAACTTCGGCCTGGGGCAGCGCTGGTACCCGTTCGCCGTGGACGAGAAGGACGCCGGCAACCTGATGCTGGGGTACAACGCCTTCTACGACCACGACATCACGCGCGGGCACCAGCGCGGCGGGGTGGGCGCGGAAGCGCAGTACGACTGGCTGCGCCTTTCGACCAACTACTATTACCCGCTGTCCGGCTGGAAGGATTCGCCCGACTTCGACAGTTCGCTGATTCAGGAACGCCCGGCAGAGGGCTGGGACGCGCGGCTGAAGGCGTATCTGCCATTCTACCGGCACGTGGCGCTGACCGGCGCCTACAGCCAGTGGTATGGTGACCACGTGGGCGTCTTCGGCGCGGACGACCTGGAGAAGGACCCCAAGGTGTGGTCGTACGGCGTGGAATACACGCCCATTCCGCTGGTGTCGGGTTTCGTTTCGCAACGGGCCACGGAGCAGGGCCGTACCGACACCGAGTTCGGCCTGAATGTTACCTGGCATTTCGACATGCCGTGGGAAGAGCAGATATCTCCTTCCAAGGTTTCGGAACTGCGCACGGTGTCCGGCGCCAAGCACGAATTCGTGGACCGCGAAAACCGGATCATTCTGGAATACCGGGCCAAGGACGGCGCGTACCGCATCACCCTGCTGAGCTACAACAGGGAAACCCGGGAGTTCGTGTTGCGTCTGCAGGACGGCTTTGGCCGGTATCCCTCCGGCGTGCGGATGGATCTTTCCGTGGACGACGGGGCCACAGTGACCCCCACATCCGACCTGACCGGTCCCGGCGGCACGGTGACGGGCACCGTCAGCAAGCCCGGCGGGGGCATGGTGGACCTTACGGCCAAGGCGGGCAACACGTCGGAAACCTTCCCGCTGGAAGTGCCGAACCTCGCGCAAATCACCGGAGGCGAACTGACGGCCAGCCCGACGCTGATCCAGGCCGACGGCGGCACGTCCGGCCTGACCCTGCAACTGACGGGTGCCGGGCTGGGCAACCTGCCGGTGACGTGGTCGATCACCTCCGGGGGCACGCTGGCCGGGCTGAGCGGCCAGCAGGCCGCCACGGACGCCTCCGGCGCGGCCACGGCGACCCTTACCGGCCTGAACGCGGGCGGCGGCAGCGTCACCGTGCAGGCCACGGTGAACGGGCAGGACTACACGGCCACCATCGATGTGTCCGCCGTGGCGGGCGGCAGCCTGACGGCCAGTCCGACGCAGATAGTGGCCAATGGCGGCACGTCCGGCCTGACCCTGCAACTGACGGGTGCCGGGCTGGGCAACCTGCCGGTGACGTGGTCCGTCATCTCCGGCTCCACGCTGGCCGGCCTGAGCGGCCAGCAGGCCGCCACGGATGCTTCCGGCGCGGCCACGGCCACGCTGACCGGCCTGAACGCGGGCGGCGGCAGCGTCACCGTGCAGGCCACGGTGAACGGGCAGGACTACACGGCGACGGTGGACGTGTCCTCGGTGGCGGGCGGCAGCCTGACGGCCAGCCCGGCGCAGATCATGGCCAACGGCGGCACGTCCGGGCTGACCCTGCAACTGACGGGTGCCGGGCTGGGCAACCTGCCGGTGACGTGGTCCGTCATCTCCGGCGGCACGCTGGCCGGGCTGAGCGGCCAGCAGGCCGCCACGGACGCCTCCGGCGCGGCCACGGCCACGCTGACCGGCCTGAATGCGGGCGGCGGCAGCGTCACCGTGCAGGCCACGGTGAACGGGCAGAACTACACGGCCACGGTGGATGTGTCCGCCATGACCGGCGGCAGCCTGACGGCCAGCCCGACGCTGATCCAGGCCGACGGCGGCACGTCCGGGCTGACCCTGCAACTGACGGGTGCGGGCCTCGGCAATTTGCCGGTGACGTGGTCGATCACCTCCGGCTCCACGCTGGGCAGCCTGAGTGGTCAGCAGGCCACCACGGATACTTCCGGCGCGGCCACGGCGACCCTTACCGGCCTGAACGCGGGCGGCGGCAGCGTCACCGTGCAGGCCACGGTGAACGGGCAGGACTACACGGCCACCATCGATGTGTCCGCCGTGGCGGGCGGCAGCCTGACGGCCAGCCCGACGCAGATCATGGCCGACGGCGGCACGTCCGGGCTGACCCTGCAACTGACGGGTGCCGGGCTGGGCAACCTGCCGGTGACGTGGTCGATCACCTCCGGGGGCACGCTGGCCGGGCTGAGCGGCCAGCAGGCCGCCACGGACGCCTCGGGCGCGGCCACGGCGACCCTTACGGGCCTGAACGCGGGCGGCGGCAGCGTCACCGTGCAGGCCACGGTGAACGGCCAGAACTACACGGCCACCATCGATGTGTCCGCCGTGTCGGGCGGCAGCCTGACGGCCAGCCCGACGCAGATCATGGCCGACGGCGGCACGTCCGGGCTGACCCTGCAACTGACGGGTGCCGGGCTGGGCAACCTGCCGGTGACGTGGTCCGTCATCTCCGGCTCCACGCTGGGCAGCCTGAGTGGCCAGCAGGCCGCCACGGACGCCTCCGGCGCGGCCACGGCCACGCTGACCGGCCTGAATGCGGGTGGCGGCAGCGTCACCGTGCAGGCCACGGTGAACGGCCAGAACTACACGGCCACGGTGACACTTGCCGAATATCTGTTGGCTCAGAGCGAAATGGATTGGGAAGGTGCCAAAGCTTACTGCGCATCCCAAGGCATGCGCTTGCCCGAAGTGAATCACATGGGGCCTGGAGACGGGTATTTGACTGCCACTTCCGCGGGCATGCCCGTGGACCCGCCGTTTGGGGCCATAAATGCCCCGTGGCCTTCCGGCCTGCCTCTTGGTGCACGCTACTGGGCGGGAACGGAGTACTCTTCAGATCATGCGGTGTGTTTAGGGGATTGGAATGATAACGGCCCAGTCGTCAGAGGTTGCGATTTCAATAAAGCCTGGCCGACCGACGTGCTCTGCGTATCACAGTAGCTGGCTTATCTGGGGCTGCTCCCCAACGGAGAGTGGCCCTATGTCTGCAGCAGTATTTCTAGAATAGCACAGGGAATTGGCATGATAAAAAAAGCATCAGAACGCATTTTCGCAATCGTTGTATATTTTTTAGTTCTCGCGTCTTGGGGATGCGGCTGTCGTTGACTCAGTTGCGATATTGCGACACAGCGTAGCAGGAAAATAAATGCACAGTAAAGATAGAATCTACGTTTACAGCAGTGAGTTTTGACGGCAATGGGGTAAACTGGACCTCTGATTTTGGTGATGCCTTCGCGTCTGTGCAAATCCCCGAAGGCAGGCATGACTTCATTTTTGACTATACCAGAAATGTGGCAGGGGGTGATCGTCAGTATCAGAAAGGCATTCCCTTCAGCCATGATTTTGCCGCCGGGCGCACCTACGAAATACCCGCCGTCGAAGGGGCGGAAGCGGGGGGCTTTGCCAGCCTGTTTTCCAATCCCTCGCAGGCCATGCGTGATACGGTAAACCGGTCGTTGCGAATTTTCGTGAGAGATGCCCCCCCCCGCCCCTCCTCTCTCTGACGGCAAGGGCGTATCATGCCGGAGCAACAACTTCTTTCCATCCCTTGGAGGCGGGCAAATACTTGGGTATGCCCCGCTCAACGGTCTGGCCTGCATAGGCAGCGCGGCGTTGGACAACGCTGCGGTCGGCTAGCTCTCCCACCGGGACGCTCCCGATTTTCGCCCAAGCCTTCCGGGCGGACATGTGGATGGCGGACCTGAGCCCCCCTCTCTCTCGCCTCGGATTGGGGCGAGTTTCTTTTTGTCCACGTCCCTGCCCTCGGACCCATGCGTCTGGAGCAAGCAGGGCGCGACATGCGACACGGTGGTGCTTTTTCCCGCCAACCGTTGCAATCTGCGCTGCTCATGTTGGTACGCCGCCTCCGGGGAATACGCCCCCAAATCCATGCCCCGGGAGGGAGTAAGGCGGCCATTGACCTTGTTATGAAGGATGTCGCCACGCGAGGAGGGCGGGACATCACCTAAAACACGCTGCGTCTCCTTCAGCGGTTTCGTGGTCACGGCCATCGCGTCTCATTTCGCTTTTGGGGCAGAATTACCGCAGGAGGGGACGGCAGGGGTGCGAGCCTGCCCGTTTTCCAGAGGGGGGCGCTGCCTGTCGGGCCAGGAGAGAGGTGACGTTGCCTGAGGGGCGCTAACCATGTGTGGCGCGCGTCACTCTTTGATTAACACCGTTACATGTCATGAATGGGAGGGGAGGGAGGTTTGGTCACATCTGCCGTGTAAGAAAAATATAAGCTAGCGATGTCAAATTAAAAGAAATCTGGGCGTTGTTCGACTTGTGACGTGTGATTTGATTGGCTCCGGATGGTTTACGCACACGTGTGCGGCGTGATTGCACGAGTGTAACGGCTTGCGAAGTCACTCACTGGTGGTGTCAGTGCTGCCTGTCTTGCCGGGCCCCATCTGGGTGGGCCTTCCTGGGGACGTATGCGCATTGAAAAGACGTGGCGTTTGGGCGCATTCCTCTTCGGCCTGGTCGTGACGGCCTGTGCGGCTTGCGATGTCTTTCGTCCGCTCCTGGCTAGCGGGGCTGATTTTACGAATAGCGCCGGAATGGAATTTGTCTTTATTTCTCCCGGAGCGTTTATCAGGGAAAGAAGATTGATTGTGCATGGAGATTCGTCGGCTGGCGGGGCGGGGAGGGCGGATTCATGCACGGTGACCATCAGCAGGCCGTTTTACCTGGGGCGCTACGAGGTGACCCGTGAGCAATGGTACTCCGTCATGCAGATTCAGGGCAAACCCGAGGACGCCGAACGACCGGCACAGGTTTCGTGGAATGACGCCCAGGAATTTATCCGCCGTCTGAATCAGAAGGAAGGGCATGTTCGTTACAGGCTGCCCACGGAGGCGGAATGGGAGTATGCGGCAAGTGCGGGCGCGGGCGTGCCGTTTTTTGTGAATGCCAATGCGCATCTGGCTGACTATGCTTGGTTCAGGGGTAATTCCGGATTGGGTCCTAGTCCTGTAGGGCTGAAGGCTGCCAGTCCTTGGGGGTTGTATGACATCTACGGCAATGTATGGGAGTGGGTGCAGGACTGGTTTGGCGAGTACCCTGCAGCGGATGAAACGGATCCTGTAGGCCCCGCAGCAGGGACTGGTCGTGTCGCACGCGGTTGTAGCTGGAAGGATGATGCTGTGTTTTGCCAGTCTTCTGCGCGTAGTAGCAATGCTCCTGGGGTTCGATTTGATTGTGTTGGTTTCAGATTGGCTTTTTCTCCGGAATGAATGATTTTTATCTCGTGGTGTGTTGTATTTTATTGTAGATTGTTTTGCAAAATATAGCGATTGGTAAATTTTGCTTAAGGGTATTGATGAGAAGGTTATCTCGATAGTGCCAGCATAGCTCAGTTGGTAGAGCAGCTGATTCGTAATCAGCAGGTCTGGAGTTCAAGTCTCCATGCTGGCTCCATGCTTGAAAAATCCGATACGTGCGTGATTGTCGCCGTATCGGATTTTGTTTTTGGCGTGGAAAGCAGCATGCCAAGGCCCTGAAGTTGGGATGGCGCCTGTCTGAAGACCGCGTGCGGTGCGGGCCGGTCCTGGCAAGGGGACTCCGCAACGTGCGGAGAGGAAGTGCTGAAATCTTTTTCATTGCCTGAGACGCTGTTTTCGTGACGCAACGAGGGGGGGGCTGGACGGTCTGGTCCCCGGAGAGATGCGCACCTGCCCGGCGCGCATGGAAGGGGCGGCAGCGATGGATTGATGGGGCCGGTTGCCTGCTGCTGGAAGGTGGGGAGTCGCGTGTCGGATTTGTAAGAAAAATAAAAGAAGGCGGTGTTAGCTAATCTTCACCTCCCAAAGATTTGATTGAGGGGGGCTAAAGCAAAATAAAAATTACACCAACAAAAAGAGGTGTTTAATGGCTTCTTCTTCCACTTTGGCAGATCACGTGAATGTGCAGGTCGCGCTTGATTCCCGCTTGATTGGTGCGTCTGATTCCCCGACGAACTTTTTCATTGCCGCCGAACAATCCAGCGTGTCCAACTATGCCCGTGAAGGGAATGACCTGATCATCTCGTTCGCTGATGGACGGGAACTGCGCATCGCGCAGTTTTTCGAACATGGAGCGGACTACCATAACCTTGTGTTTGTCCACGACGGCAGTTGGCTGACCTCTTTCGACCAGGCCCTGGAAGCCAGCGGTGACGGCATTCTGGATCCGTTGGTGACCTACGAATCTATTGATGACAGCGGGGCTGTTGTTGCTCTGCTGGGGATTTTGAGCGGTGTCGTGGCCACGGCCCTTCTGGCAAGCGATGGGGGTGGTTCAGGAGGCGGGCATTTGGTGGACTCCGAGGCCCCCGGCCAGCCGACCATCGATGCTGTTGAGGACGATGTGCGTCCGGTCACGGGGCCGATCGCGAACGGTGGCGTGACCGATGATACCCGTCCCACCTTGGGCGGTACCGGTGAACCAGGCTCCACCATTACCATCTATGACAACGGCAGGGCCATCGGTTCCGCACTTGTGGGTTCTGACCGCCACTGGACGTTCACGCCGGATGCTCCGCTGACGGACGGTGACCACACGTTCACGGTCACGGCCACGGACCCGGCGGGCAACGAGAGCGCCCCCTCCGATCCCATCACCGTCATCGTGGATACCCAGGCGCCGGATGCGCCGACGATCGATGCCATCGATGATGTGACCCATGATGATCAGCCCACGCTTTCCGGCACGGGTGAACCGGGTTCGGTCATCACGATTCACGACGGTGACGAGGTGATCGGCTCGGTGACGGTGGACGAGGACGGCACCTGGACGTTCACGCCGGATGCTCCGCTGACGGACGGTGACCACACGTTCACGGTCACGGCCACGGACGAGGCGGGCAACGAGAGCGCCCCCTCCGATCCCATCACCGTCACCGTGGACACCCAGGCGCCGGAAGCGCCGACGATCGATGCCATCGATGATGTGACCAATGATGATCAGCCCACGCTTTCCGGCACGGGTGAACCGGGTTCGGTCATCACGATTCACGACGGTGACGAGGTGATCGGCTCGGTGACGGTGGACGAGGACGGCACCTGGACGTTCACGCCGGATACCCCGCTGACGGACGGTGACCACACGTTCACGGTCACGGCCACGGACCCGGCGGGCAACGAGAGCGCCCCCTCCGATCCCATCACCGTCACCGTGGATACCCAGGCGCCGGATGCGCCGACGATCGATGCCATCGATGATGTGACCAATGATGATCAGCCCACGCTTTCCGGCACGGGTGAACCGGGTTCGGTCATCACGATTCACGACGGTGACGAGGTGATCGGCTCGGTGACGGTGGACGAGGACGGCACCTGGACGTTCACGCCGGATGCTCCGCTGACGGACGGTGACCACACGTTCACGGTCACGGCCACGGACCCGGCGGGCAACGAGAGCGCCCCCTCCGATCCCACCACCGTCATCGTGGATACCCAGGCGCCGGATGCGCCGACGATCGGCGGCATCAACGACGACGTCGCCCCCGTCACCGGCACGGTGCAGGATGGCGATGTGACCAACGACAATCAGCCCACGCTTTCCGGCACGGGTGAACCAGGTTCGGT
Source organism: Nitratidesulfovibrio termitidis HI1 (assembly GCF_000504305.1). Taxonomy (NCBI): domain Bacteria; kingdom Pseudomonadati; phylum Thermodesulfobacteriota; class Desulfovibrionia; order Desulfovibrionales; family Desulfovibrionaceae; genus Nitratidesulfovibrio; species Nitratidesulfovibrio termitidis. The sequence continues at coordinate 953,720 of NZ_KI632512.1, read as the reverse complement.
CATCACGATTCACGACGGTGACGAGGTGATCGGTTCGGTGACGGTGGGCGAGGACGGCACCTGGTCGTTCACGCCGGATACCCCGCTGACGGACGGTGACCATACGATCACGGTCACGGCCACGGACCCGGCGGGCAACGAGAGCGCCCCCTCCGATCCCATCACCGTCACCGTGGATACCCAGGCGCCGGACGCTCCGGTGATCGGCGGCATCGACGACGATGTGGCCCCGGTCACGGGTGGGGTCCAGGATGGCGCCGCGACCAATGACAACCAGCCCACGCTCTCCGGCACGGGCGAGCCCGGCTCCACCATCACGATTCACGACGGCGACGAGGTGATCGGCTCGGTGACGGTGGACGAGGACGGCACCTGGACGTTCACGCCGGATACCCCGCTGACGGACGGTGACCATACGATCACGGTCACGGCCACGGACGAGGCGGGCAACGTGGGCGCGGACTCCGGCCCGGTGACCCTGACCGTGGACACCCAGGCCCCGACGGCGGCGGTGACCATCACGGCCGTCAACGACGACGTGGACCCGGCGCAGGGCGTGGTGTCCAACGGCGGCAGCACCAACGACACCGCCCCGGCGGTTTCGGGCACGCTGTCCGGCGCGCTGGGCGCGGGCGAAGTGGTGGAAGTGCTGCGCGACGGCGTGGTGATCGGCACCGCGACGGTGACGGGCACGACGTGGAGCATCGGCGACACGGGCCTTGAGGACGGGCATACCTACACCTACACGGCGCGCGTGGTCGACGGGGCCGGGAACGTGGGCGGGATTTCCTCCGACTACGTGATCACGGTGGACACCACGGCGCCGTCACAGACGGTGCGCATCGATACGATTTACGACAACGTGGGGGCCGTGCAGGGCGTGATCGCCAACGGCGGCGCCACGGACGACTCCCTGCCCGAACTGCGCGGTTCGCTGAGCGCGGCGCTTGGCGCGGACGAAGTGGTTTCGATCTACCGCGACGGCGTGAAGGTGGGCGAGGCCACGGTGTCGGGCACGGGCTGGACGTACACGGACAGCGGGCTGAGCAACGGCTCCACGTACAGCTACACGGCGGTGGTGGAAGACGCGGCGGGCAACGCGGGCGCGGTTTCCCCGGCGTACGACCTGACGCTGCAACCCACTGGTCCCGTGCAGAACGTATGGATTACCGAGATAACGGAGGATGCCGCCCCGGTGACGGGCGTGGTCGCGAACGGCGGGCATACGAACAGCACGATCCTGAATCTCTCGGGCACGCTGACGGCGTGGCTCGGGGGTGGTGAAGTGGTTTCGATCTACCGTGACGGTGCGTTCTTGGGTAACGCCGCGGTCTCCGGTACGAACTGGACGTACACGGACCCCGGCGCCATGGACGGCGAACACGCCTACACGGCGGTGGTGGAAAACAGCCTGGGCGACCAGGGTAGCGTGTCGAACATCTACACCATCACGGTGGACACTGTTCCTCCGGCGCAGACGGTTGCGATCACCGAAGTGCTGGACAACATGGATCCTGCCACCGGCCCCATCCCCAACGGTGGCCAGACGGACGACTCGACGCCGGAACTGCACGGCATGATCTCCGCGCCGCTCTCGGGCACGGAAGCGGTGCACGTGTTCCGCGACGGCGTGGACATCGGCATGGCCACGGTGAGCGGGACCACGTGGACGTTCACGGACGGCAGCCTTTCGAGCGGGAGCAGCTACACGTACACCGCGCAGGTTGTGTCCGCGGCGGGGTATACGAGCGTGGTGTCAAACAGTTGGACAATCAGCCTGAATACCTCCACCGGCGTGCAGACGACGTCGATCCTTGGCGTGGAAGACGACCGTGACCCCGTGCAGGGGCGTGTCGCCAACCACGGCTGGACCAACGACGCCACGCCGACGGTGACGGGGGCTCTGTTCGCGGCTCTGTCCAGCGGCGAGAAGGTCGTGGTCTACCGTGACGGCGCGAAGGTTGGCGAAGCGACGATGGTGACGGGCACGTCCTGGGCCTTCGCGGACAGCGGCGTGGCCGACGGCGAGCATACCTACACCGCGCAGGTGGAAAACCCCGGGACCGGCGCGCTGGGGGCCATGAGCAACGCCTATGTGATCAACGTGGATACGTCGACACCGCCGCAGTCGGTCACGATCAGCGGATACATGGACGATCAGGCTCCTGTGACCGGTACCTTCGGGTTCAACGTGCCGACCAACGACACGACGCCGGTGCTGGAAGGGACGATTTCTTCCGCGCTTGCCGGCAACGAAGTGGTGGCGATCTACCGCGACGGCGTGAGGATTGGCACTGCGTCCGTGTCGGGCACGATGTGGACGTACCAGGACGCGGGTCTGGGCGATGGGGATTATTCCTACGTGGCGCGGGTGGAGGACGCCGCAGGCAACGCCGGCCTCCAGTCCATGGGGGTGACGCTGACGGTGGACACCACGGCGCCGGTGCAGACGGTGACCATCACGGCCGTCAACGACGACGTGGATCCGGCGCAGGGCGTGGTGGCCAACGGCGGCAGCACCAACGACACCGCCCCGGCGGTTTCGGGCACGCTGTCCGGCGCGCTGGGCGCGGGCGAAGTGGTGGAAGTGCTGCGCGACGGCGTGGTGATCGGCACCGCGACGGTGACGGGCACGACGTGGAGCATCGGCGACACGGGCCTTGAGGACGGGCATACCTACACCTACACGGCGCGCGTGGTCGACGGGGCCGGGAACGTGGGCGGGATTTCCTCCGACTACGTGATCACGGTGGACACCACGGCGCCGTCACAGACGGTGCGCATCGATACGATTTACGACAACGTGGGGGCCGTGCAGGGCGTGATCGCCAACGGCGGCGCCACGGACGACTCCCTGCCCGAACTGCGCGGTTCGCTGAGCGCGGCGCTTGGCGCGGACGAAGTGGTTTCGATCTACCGCGACGGCGTGAAGGTGGGCGAGGCCACGGTGTCGGGCACGGGCTGGACGTACACGGACAGCGGGCTGAGCAACGGCTCCACGTACAGCTACACGGCGGTGGTGGAAGACGCGGCGGGCAACGCGGGCGCGGTTTCCCCGGCGTACGGCCTGACGCTGCAGACCACGGGTCCGGACACGGTGGTGACCATCGCGGCCATCAACGACGACGTTGACCCGGTGCAGGGCGTGGTGGCGGACGGCGGCCAGACCAACGACACGTCCCCGGCGCTTTCGGGCACGCTTTCGGGCGCGCTTGCCGGCGGCGAGGTGGTCGCGGTCTACCGCGACGGCGTGAAGGTGGGCGAGGCCACGGTTTCGGGCACGAACTGGACCTTCACGGACACCGGCGTGACCGACGGCGAGCACGCCTACACGGCGGTGGTGGAGAATGGCACGGGCCTTCAGGGCGCGATGTCGAACATCTACACCATCACGGTGGACACGGTTTCCCCGCCGCAAACGGTTGCGATCACGGAAGTCGTGGACAACATGGCCCCTGCCACGGGTCCGGTCGCCAACGGCGGGCATACTGACGACTCGACGCCGGAACTGCACGGCACGATCTCCGCGGCGCTCTCGGGCACGGAGGAAGTGCACGTGTTCCGCGACGGCGTGGACATCGGCACGGCGACGGTGAGCGGGACCACGTGGACGTTCACGGACGGCAGCCTTTCGAGCGGCGGCAGCTACACGTACACCGCGCAGGTTGTGGACGGCGCGGGCAACGCCGGTGCTTCGTCGAACAGCTGGCAGATCACCCTGGACACCTCCGGCGGCGTGCAGGAAGTGAGCATCCTTGGCGTGACCGACGACCAGGCTCCGGACACGGGCCTTGTGACCAACCACGGCTGGACCAACGACGCGACGCCGACGGTGACGGGTTCGCTGTTCATGGCGCTGTCCGGCGGCGAGGTGGTTGCGGTCTACCGCGACGGCGTGGTGGTGGGCACGGCGACGGTTACCGGCACGTCCTGGACCTTCGCGGACAGCGGCGTGGCCGACGGCGAGCATACCTACACCGCGCAGGTGGAAAACCCCGGGACCGGCGCGCTGATCTGCCAGAGCGGCGAGTACGTGATCAACGTGGACGGCACGGCGCCCACGCAGACGGTGAGCATCGACGGGTACGCGGACGACCAGGTTGCCGGCACGGGCAGCTTCGGGTTCAACGTTCCGACCAACGACACGACGCCGCTGCTTGAGGGCACGGTCTCTTCCGCGCTGGCTGGCAACGAGGTGGTGGCCATCTACCGCGACGGCGTGAAGATCGGCGAAGCCTCCGTGTCCGGCACGACCTGGACGTTCCAGGATTCCGGGCTCGCGGACGGCGACTACGCCTACACGGCGCGGGTGGAGGACTCTGCGGGCAACGTGGGCGCGGACTCCGGCCCGGTGACCCTGACCGTGGACACCCAGGCCCCGACGGCGGCGGTGACCATCACGGCCGTCAACGACGACGTGGATCCGGCGCAGGGCGTGGTGGCCAACGGCGGCA
>NZ_KI632512.1:943172-949166 GCF_000504305.1 Nitratidesulfovibrio termitidis HI1 | reverse complement strand
CAGCTTCTACACCTACACGGCCATGGTGGTGGACCGCGCGGGCAACACCAGCGCGGAATCGAACTCCATCCGCTTCAAGGTGGATACCTCCACCATCACCCAGACCACGACCATCGACGACGTGACGGACAACCAGACGCCGGTGACGGGTTCCGTGCCCAACGACGGATCCACCAACGACACCTCGCCCTTGCTCAGTGGCACGATTTCCGCGCCGCTGAACGCCGGGGAAACCTTGCAGGTGCTGCGTGACGGCGCTCTGGTGGGCACCGCCACGGTGACGGGCACGACCTGGACGTTCGAGGACACCGGCCTTGCCGACGGCGACTACACCTACCAGGTGCGGATCATCAACGCGGCCACGGTGACCGGCGGCCAAAGCAACCAGTACACCATCCACGTGGACACGGCGGTCCCGGCGCAGACGGTGGACATCACCGGGTACGCGGACGACGAGGCGCCGAAGGAAGGCACCTTCGCGTTCAGCGTGCCGACCAACGACACCACCCCGCAACTGCAAGGCACCCTTTCCGCCACGCTTGCGGCGGACGAGGTGGTGGTCATCTACCGCGACGGCGTGCGCCTTGGCACGGCGTCGGTGGTGGGCGGCACGAACTGGACGTACCAGGATTCCGGCCTGGCCGACGGCACCAGCTACAGCTACACGGCGCGAGTGGAAGACCTTGCGGGCAACCGGGGCCCGAGTTCCGCAGCGGCGACCTTGCGCGTGGACACTACGGCTCCGGCAACGCCCGCCGCGCCGCTGGACTACAATGACGACGTGGCCCCGGTGGTCGACGCCAACAGTACCGCGCCGGTGACCAACGACGCGCGGCCCGGCGTCAACGTGGGTAGCGGGTACACGGATACGGTGTCGCTGTACGTGGACGGGGTGAAGGTCGCCGCGACCTACGATGCTGTGACGGGCACCCTGACGCCCACCGCGGACATCGCGGACGGGCCGCACGGCTTCACCTACACGCTGACCGACGCGGCGGGCAACGAAAGCACGCAGAGCGGCGCGCTGGACATCACCATAGACACCCAGGCGCCCACGCAGGCGGTGACCATCGGCGCGATCAACGACGACGCGGATCCGGTGCAGGGCGCGGTGGCGAACAACGGCTGGACCAACGACACCTCGCCCACGCTTTCCGGCACCCTTTCCGCGCCGCCGAACACCGGCGAGATCGTGCAGGTGCTGCGCGACGGCGTGCTGGTGGGCACCGCCACGGTGACGGGCACGACCTGGACGTACGCGGATACGGGCCTTGCGGACGGCGCCAGCTACACCTACACGGCGCGCGTGGTTGACGCGGCCGGCAACACGGGCGCGATATCCACGGGCTACACGATCAACGTTGACGCCACGGCGCCCGCGCAGACGGTGACCATCACCACGGTGTGGGACGATGTGGATCCGACGCAGGGCGCGGTGGTCAGCGGCGCCGAGACCAACGACTCCACGCCGGAAATCCGCGGCTCGCTTTCGGCGGCGCTTGCGGGCAACGAAGTGGTGGCGGTGTACCGCGACGGCGTGAAGGTGGGCGAGGCCACGGTGACCGGCACCAGCTGGACCTACGGGGACAGCGGCCTGGCCAACGACACGACCTATGAATACACGGCGCGCGTGGAGGACACGGCGGGCAATACCGGCAACTTCACTCCGGGCTACTCGATCACGGTGCGGACCGTCAGCCCGTCAACCAGCGTCACCATCGACGCGGTCACGGACGACCTGGATCCTGTGCAGGGCACGGTGGCGAACAACGGGTACACCAACGACACCACGCCCACGCTTTCCGGCACCCTGTCGGCGGCGCTGACGGGATCGGAGCAGGTGCACATCTTCCGGGGCGGCACGGACATCGGCACCGCCACGGTGACGGGCACGACCTGGACCTACACGGACACCCTGTCGGTCGACGGCAACTACACCTACTCCGCAGTGGTCATCGACGGCGCGAACAACCAGGGCACGGCCTCGAACAACTACTCGATCCGACTGGACGCCACCCCGCCCACGCAGACGGTGACCATCACCCAGGCCCTGGACGATGCGACTCCCACGACGGGTGCGATTGCGGCCAACGGGGTGACCAACGACGACACGCCGGAAATCCAGGGCACCATCTCCGCCGTCCTGTCCTCCACGGAGGAAGTGCACGTGTTCCGCGACGGCGCGGACGTGGGCACGGCCACGGTGAGCGGCACAAACTGGACGTACACGGACAGCGTGGCGAGCGGCAGCTTCTACACCTACACGGCCATGGTGGTGGACCGCGCGGGCAACACCAGCGCGGAATCGAACTCCATCCGCTTCAAGGTGGATACCTCCACCATCACCCAGACCACGACCATCGACGACGTGACGGACAACCAGGCGCCGGTGACGGGTTCCGTGGCCAACGACGGATCCACCAACGACACCTCGCCCTTGCTCAGCGGCACGATTTCCGCGCTGCTGAACGCCGGGGAAACCTTGCAGGTGCTGCGTGACGGCGCTCTGGTGGGCACCGCCACGGTGACGGGCACGACCTGGACGTTCGAGGACACCGGCCTTGCCGACGGCGACTACACCTACCAGGTGCGGATCATCAACGCGGCCACGGTGACCGGCGGCCAAAGCAACCAGTACACCATCCACGTGGACACGGCGGTCCCGGCGCAGACGGTGGCCATCACCGGGTACGTGGACAACGAGGCGCCGAAGGAAGGCACCTTCGCGTTCAGCGTGCCGACCAACGACACCACCCCGCAACTGCAAGGCACCCTTTCCGCCACGCTTGCGGCGGACGAGGTGGTGGCCATCTACCGCGACAACGTGCGCCTCGGCACGGCGACGGTGGTGGGCGGCACGGCCTGGACGTACCAGGATTCCGGCCTGGCCGACAGCAACAGCTACAGCTACTATGCCCGTGTGGAAGACCTTGCGGGCAACCGCGGGGCCAATTCCACGACGGTGACGTTGCAGGTTGACGCCACGGCCCCGGCAACGCCCGCCGCGCCGCTGGATTACAATGACGACGTGGCCCCGGTGGTCGACGCCAACAGCACCGCGCCGGTGACCAACGACGCGCGGCCCGGCATCAACGTGGGGACGGGCCACACGGACACGGTGTCGCTGTACGTGGACGGGGTGAAGGTCGCCGCGACCTACGATGCTGTGACGGGCACCCTGACGCCCACCGCGGACATCGCGGACGGGCCGCACGGCTTCACCTACACGCTGACCGACGCGGCGGGCAACGAAAGCACGCAGAGCGGCGCGCTGGACATCACCATAGACACCCAGGCGCCCACGCAGGCGGTGACCATCGGCGCGATCAACGACGACGTGGACCCGGTGCAGGGCACGGTGGCGAACAACGGATACACCAACGACACCTCGCCCACGCTGAGCGGCACGCTTTCCGCGCCGCTGAACACCGGCGAGACCGTGCAGGTATTGCGCGGCGGCGTGCTGGTGGGCACCGCCACGGTGACGGGCACGACCTGGACGTACGCGGATACGGGCCTTGCGGACGGCGCCAGCTACACCTACACGGCGCGCGTGGTCGACGCGGCCGGCAACACGGGCGCGATATCCACGGGCTACACGATCAACGTGGACGCCACGGCGCCCGCGCAGACGGTGACCATCACCACGGTGTGGGACGATGTGGATCCGACGCAGGGCGCGGTGGCCAACGGCGCCGAGACCAACGACTCCACGCCGGAAATCCGCGGCTCGCTTTCGGCGGCGCTTGCGGGCAACGAAGTGGTGGCGGTGTACCGCGACGGCGTGAAGGTGGGCGAGGCCACGGTGACCGGCACCAGCTGGACCTACGGGGACAGCGGCCTGACCAACGACACGACCTATGCGTACACGGCGCGCGTTGAGGACAGGTCGGGCAACACCGGCGGGTTCTCCGGGCCGTACTCGATCACGGTGAAGACCTCCGGCTCGTCCACCACGGTGACCATCGACGCGATCACGGACGACCTGGATCCTGTGCAGGGCACGGTGGCGAACAACGGGTACACCAACGACACCACGCCCACGCTTTCCGGCACCCTGTCGGCGGCGCTGGTCGGGACCGAGGCCGTGCACATCTTCCGGGGCGGCACGGACATCGGCACCGCCACGGTGACGGGCACGACCTGGACGTACACGGACACCCTGTCGGTCGACGGCAACTACACCTACTCTGCGGTGGTCATCGACGGCGCGAACAACCAGGGCACGGTCTCGAACAGTTGGTCGATCCGCCTGGACACCACCCCGCCCACGCAGACGGTGACCATCACCCAGGCGTGGGACGACCTCGCGCCAGTGACGGGTGCGATCCCGGCCAACGGCGTGACCAACGACGACACGCCGGAAATCCGGGGCACCATCTCCGCCACCCTGTCCGCCACGGAAGAGGTGCACGTGTTCCGCGATGGCGTGGACGTGGGCGTGGCCACGGTGAGCGGCACGGACTGGACCTTCACGGATAGCATCGCTGTGAGCGACTACTACACGTACACGGCCCGGGTGGTAGACCGCGCGGGCAACGCCAGCGATGTGTCGAACAGCATCCGCTTTGGGGTGAACCTCGTAGCCGTGGACGGGATTCCGACGATTGACGACGTGACGGACAACCAGGCCCCGGGGCTGGGTTCCGTGGCCAACGACGGGTCCACCAACGACACCACGCCCTTGCTCAGCGGCTCGCTTTTCCTGCCGCTGAACGCTGGGGAGACCTTGCAGGTGCTGCGCGATGGCGTGGTGGTGGGCACGGCCACGGTAACGGGCATGACCTGGACGTTCGAGGACACCGGCCTTGCCGACGGCGACTACACCTACCAGGCGCGGCTCATCAATGAGGCCGGGGTGATGGGTTCCATGAGCAACCAGTACACCATCCACGTGGACACGGAGGTGCCCGCGCAGACGGTGGCCATCACCGGGTACGCGGACGACGCGGCGCCGAAGGAAGGCACCTTCGCGTTCAGCGTGCCGACCAACGACACCAGCCCGCAGTTGCAAGGCACCCTTTCCGCCACGCTCGCCGCGGGCGAGGTGGTGGCCATCTACCGCGACGGCACGCGCCTTGGCACGGCGTCGGTGGTGGGCGGCACGGACTGGACCTTCCAGGATTCCGGCCTGGCGGACGGCACCAGCTACAGCTACACGGCGCGGGTGGAAGACGCGGCGGGCAACCGGGGCGCGAGCTCCACGGCGGTGACCCTGCGCGTGGACACCACGGCCCCGGCAACGCCCATCGCGCCGCTGGACTACAATGACGACGTGGCCCCGGTGGTCGACGCCAACAGCACCGCGCCGGTGACCAACGACGCGCGGCCCGGCGTCAACGTGGGTAGCGGGTACACGGACACGGTGTCGCTGTACGTGGACGGGGTGAAGGTCGCCGCGACCTACGACGCGGTGACGGGCACGCTGACGCCCAACGCGGACATCGCGGACGGCCCGCACGGCTTCACCTACACGCTGACGGATACCGCCGGTAACGAAAGCGGCCAGAGCGGCGCGCTGGACATCACCATAGACACCCAGGCGCCCACGCAGGCGGTGACCATCGGCGCGATCAACGACGACGTGGACCCGGTGCAGGGCACGGTGGCGCACAACGGGTACACCAACGACACCTCGCCCACGCTGAGCGGCACGCTTTCCGCGCCGCTGAACACCGGCGAGACCGTGCAGGTGTTGCGCGGCGGCGTGCTGGTGGGCACCGCCACGGTGACGGGCACGACCTGGACGTACGCGGATACGGGCCTTGCGGACGGCGCCAGCTACACCTACACGGCGCGCGTGGTCGACGCGGCTGGCAACACGGGCGCGATATCCACGGGCTACACGATCAACGTTGACGCCACGGCGCCCGCGCAGACGGTGACCATCACCACGGTGTGGGACGATGTGGATCCGACGCAGGGCGCGGTGGCCAACGGCGCCGAGACCAACGACTCCACGCCGGAAATCCGCGGCTCGCTTTCGGCGGCGCT
>NZ_KI632512.1:0-27206 GCF_000504305.1 Nitratidesulfovibrio termitidis HI1 | reverse complement strand
GATGGCCCACGCGGGGTTGAACGGCGCTGGCTGGCCCGTATCGGGCATGACGGTGGGCAGCCAGCGGGCGGTGCCGGGCATGAACTGGGCCAACCCCTGCGCGCCTACGGGCGAAACCGCCCCGGCGCGCCATTCGCTCTCCTGGTGGATCTGCGCGGCAAAGGTGGCCACCGGCGCATCCATGCCGAAGCGGAACCGGGCTTCACGGGTAAGCGTGGCCCGGTGGCGCTGGGCATCCGGCGGGATGGTGACGGCGTGGGAGATGGCGGGGAGTGCGCAGAGCAGAAGCAGCGCGCACAGGATGAGGGGGCCGTGAAGCCTGACGCGGCGTGCGGTGTAGGAACGTCCCCTCATCACAGGCCCAGCCCCACGGCCAGCATGGCCCCCAGCATCAGCAGCGCCCGGCAGATCATGCTCACGCAGGCCATGGCCACGGCCACGGCCAGCACGGTGCCGGGACCGACGGGCAGCGAAACGCCCATGCGCTCCGACAGCATGGCCCCGGCGCTGGCGGCAAGGGTTACCGCGCGGTCACCGGTCAGCCACTGGTCGGGGCGGCCATAGGGAAACACCCAGCGGGCCAGCCAGTAGCCGCCCACGCTGGCCAGCGTGAGCAGCGAACCCTTGTACATGATGACGGGCAGGTTCTGCGGCGCGAAACGGGCCACGCCAAGCAGCAGCACAACGGCCAGCGCCATGCACCAGCCCATGCGCGGGGGACGGAACCTGGGAAGTTTTCGGGGGGTAAAACGCATACGATCCTCCTTTTGGGGAGGATCTGCCACATAGACGTGGTATTTTCCGTACGCTAAAAAAACTGTGTACACATATTCAGGTTGAATTTAGGGCGAGTTCTGTTGCCATCTGTATTCAAAATGAAAATGGGGGGCGTATGGATAGAACTATTGACGGCGATAAAGATTTCCAACTTTTAGGGATGTGGAAAGTTGATAGCAATGATCCGCTTAACATGTGGTTTCCAGGTGCTTACCATCACACTGAAAACTCAGGAGAATTGAAAATATTTATTGAAGAACATAGAATTCTAGAATGGGCAAAAGGTGGACTATTTTCTGTGCATGGAATGACCGATAGTGGATGCTGTACTCTCTTAAACTGCTTCCTCAAAAATTTCACATTAAACGCTCTCGGCTCTACACATAAAATCCATGCAAATGGTGTGGTCATTGGTGAGTCACCTATAGATTCAAATATTCATAGGTTTGAAAAATGTTCATTTTCTTTTGAAAATTTTTCTATGTGGTTCAAAGTTCATGGGAATAATTCAGTGGATTTCAAAGATGATGAAATATTACTGTCTATCAAGAAGGGTTCATCGACATGGCTTGATGTTGACATTTTGGATGGTGTCAACCTCAAGATAGTAGAGTCGTATATGTTTAAATGTGGATCTAGAAATGCATCGCTTGAACCACAAGTGAACATAGTAGTGACCTCAGAGCGCAGAGAGTCGTATGATTACTTTTATGACATTGTATGCAAAATTCAAGGCTTGTTTTCTATTCTCATTGGAAAGTCAATAATGCCAATTGATATTTCGCTTTACGATAATGACGAAAAGTATGAAATATCAATACCAAGCATTTCTTATTCTCATGATATAGACTTTAACAGAAGCATTATATTCTACACCAGCGAATCTGATTTAATAGCCGTATTCTCTTGTTTTTTTAATAAATATGAATTGTTTGAAGGAATTGTGTTTGGGATTAGAGATGTGTTTTCATCAAAAACAACGTATATTGAGTATGAACTTTATAAATTAATGCAAATGATAGAAATATTAGCAAGGGAATTTTATGGAGGAAAATACTGCGCTGATAATGAATTTGAACATATTATGAGCATCGTAAACAATTCTATGCTAAGCATAAATAATGAAAAAATAAAAACAAGAATAAGAAACAGCATTGAGAATAGCAATGAATTCACGCTTCGTGACAAGACTATTCAATTAATAAATGACATTAGAAATAACACATCATGGGATGTGAGTGTGAACGTTAAAAAGTGTGTAAATGACGCTGTAACAATCAGAAATGATCTTACGCATTATTCAAAGCCGTTTCGGCATAAATTTAGTGTCGATAGATATGTAGAATTATGTTGCTTTTTTAAAAAAATCATGTGGGCAGCGTTGCTTTTTCACGTTGGTTTTTCATGGGAGCTGATAGAGAAAAGGGTCCTAAAAAACCCTTTCTTTACATAAGCCTACTCCTCCCAATCCTCCATCATGGCCTGCACGTCCTCGGCGGGGACGCGCACGGGCGAATCCTTCAGCCGCCGCAGCCTGCCCTCTGCTATCCAGTGGTAGATCTGGCTGGCGCTGGCGTTCAGGCAGTAAGCCGCCTGGTTCACGTTCAGCAGGCGCAGCCGGGTCACCATTTCCTGCGGGGTGAGGGTGAAGGGCAGTTCCCTGCTGTACGGGTAGCGGATGGGCAGTGGCGGCGCGAAGCCGTCGGGGCGGTTCAGGCTGCACCGGCGGCCACAGCCGATGCACAGGAACACGTCCGCCCGGTGGAACCAGTACGGCCCGCTGGCGCGCCGCGTTGCGCCCGGCGTGGGCAACGGCGCGCGCGGGCAGCGCAGCCGCTCGTACACCGCCGCTTCCACGGTGCCCTGATAGGGCCGCCAGCCGTGTCGCACCAGCTTCACCACGTCATCTATCAGCGTCGCCATCTGTTTCCTCCGTCGTCTGGCCCGCAAGGGCAAGGATGTCTCGTGTCTGCGCCGCGAACATGGGCTCGCAGCGGTCGCACAGGCCGGAGCCGCGCGACAGGCACCGGGCGCAGGCATGTTGACGCAGAACCCGCCCGATGCTGGCCGCGTCGAGCCCGGCGGGGCGGGGTTGCCGCAATGCCTGCCGGATGCGTTCCCCCTGCCTGTCCATGTCGCCCGCGTAGCGCCCGGCCAGCACCTGATAGACCGTGCCGCGCGGCAGCCCCGTTTGTTTGCAGAACCGGTGCGGCGTTCCGTAGTGCTGCCGGATGGCCGCATCGAGCGCCGCGCGTTCCTCGTCCGTCACGCGGTGGCCTCCGCCGCATCCTGCTCCCGCTGTTCCCTGGCCCGCAGGCGCGCTTCCAGATCTCTTGCCAGCGTGCGCAGGTTATCCTCGTCGTCCAGCCAGCGGAACGCCTCCACGCCAAAGGCCCGCTGCACGCGGGTGTCCAGACTGGTCATGTCGTAGCCCAGCCTGCGCCACATGGCCGCGATGCCGCGCTTGCGGGCGGCCTGCGGCCCTTCGGGAATCTCGTACCAGTCGCTGCGCCGTCCGGCGGCCTTCACCTTGTACGGCTTGCCTTCCCTCGGTGCGGCGCTGGACGTGAACTTGGCCCCGCGTTGCGCCAGGTGGTCGCACAGGCGCACCAGTTCCGGCGCGGTCAGCTCGGCCCGCGATGCCTTGCCGAACAGGTTGCGCAGCATCTCGCGCAGGGTGTCGGCATCGATGCCGAGCTGCTTCACGCCGATGGAGGATTTGCCCAGCAGGGCCTTGCGGTGGGCCGCGTTCGTTCTCGTCTTTCTCACCTTGGGTGACACTCCTCGGCGGGCACCAGCACGGTGCCCCGCCCGTAAAGATGCACGGCCACGTACCAGCGCCCGTCGGCCCCCAGCACGGGAGCCTCGCTGGAAATGCGGGTCACGTCGTGCAGGGGGTGTTCGTCGGTGCCCCCGGTGCGCACGGACACAAGGCTCTTCCGGGGCAGATGATCCGGTCGGGGGGCAGGTGTCGCCTCGCGCAGATCCACGCCAAAGATGTGGTAGGCCAACAGCGCCGCAACCTCTTGCACCGTCAGGAACCGCATGGTGCCATGCGTGCCTTCCAGCCACTTGCGGCCCATGCGCAGGCGGTACAGCCCTTGCGGGCCGCCCCATTCCACTGCGGGGAAGAATTCCACGGTGCCCGACCCGATTGCGCCGTTTTTGACGCAAACTGACGCGCACTTTTTGCGGCATTCAGCCATGCAGGCTCCCTAGACGACCGCCCCGTAGCGGCTCAATTTGTCCGACAACTCGCGCACCTGCTGCCGAAGCTCGGCGATGGTCTGGCTGGCCGCGTCGATTTCAGCCCCTACCCACACAAGGCGGGGGCCTGTGCCGGTCAGAATCCAGTCCGGGTTGATTCCGTGGCTCCGCAACAGCGTAAGCAGCCAGTCCGCCGGGATGTTCCCGGTCCGGTTGACAATGCTCACACTGCTTTGCCCGATGCCCAGCACGCGGGCCAAATCCTTCTGCACGCTGGTGCCGGTGACTTCATAGACACGGCACATAGCCGGTCCGGGAGGTGTAGGTGTTCTTCCCATTGAATCTCCGTTGGAAATGGCTGCTCATCAGGCCCGGCGCGCCACCGCCGGACGACCGCCCCGCAGGGCGGTTTCGCATCAGCCCTCCAGGGCTGCTTTCATGTCCTTGCTCGGTCGGAACTTCACCACCTTGCGCGCGGGGATCTGCACGGGCTCCCCGGTCCGGGGGTTGCGGCCCTTGCGCGGGGCGCGTTCTTCCGCCACCAGTTTGCCCACGCCGGGCACGGACACCTCGCCTCCGCCCAGCAGTTCCGCCGCAGCCACGTCGCCGAAGGCGTCCAGCACGTGTTCCACGTCGGCCTTGGCCAGCGGGCGACCGGAAGCCGTTACCCCGGCAAACACGGTGTCCACCATCGTTTTCTTGTTCATCGTCTCTTCTCCTTCTGTTTCGCGCTGCCGCGCTGTTCCGGTTGCCACCAGTGCTCCAGACGCAGGGTTTTGCGCACCGCATCGGCGGGCAGGCCCGACGCCACCAGCAGTTGCCCCGCCTCTCGCCGGATGGTGCGCGTCACGTCGGCCTTTTCCCGCACGGCCCGCGCCTTGAATTCGGTGTTGCGGGCCAGTTCCGGCATGTCGCCGGGGTCCAGGTTGGTGTTGCGCAGCACGCGCTGGGCGTAGAGCCGCGCGTAGCGGGGGATGTCGATGCTGTCGTGGGCCATGTCCGCCTCCGGTGCGTCAGGCCGCGCGCTCCACGTCCTCGCGCGCGATTTCGATGTAGAAGTCGTCGGTGATGTGCCGCTTCAGGCCCACCAGCTCCAGCTTCGAGGCGGGCCAGCCCGCCGCCACTTCCTTGTTCACCTCTTCCTTCACCCGGATGCCGTCGAGAAAGCCCAGCTCGCGCAGGCGTTCCAGCGTCATGGCCACCGTTACCCTGGGCACCTGCTTGAGCTTGGTGGCCTGCCGGAAGCCGACGACGCCAAAGCCGAGGTCGATGCTCTTGCGGTCCATGAACAGTTCGGCCTTGTTCAGCGTGGCCCACGTGGCCACCGCGTTCTCAAGGTCGGCCCGCCGGGCCAGCAACGGGGCGCTGGCTTGACCGGCGGCAGCCTTGGCCGCGTCGATGGCCGTATTCATGTCCGTTTCGATGCCGGTCAGCTTGCGGTCGATGACCGCGATCTCCGCCAGTGCGCCTTCGGCCTGCGGGCGGTCGGCGATGATTACCGGGTTGGGCTTGCGTCGTGCCATCAGCGCGTCTCCTGCGTTTCGCCTGTCGTGTCCCCGGCCCCGGCGCTCATGCCGGGCACGGGGAACGTCTGTTCCATGGTTTCCACCTGTCCGGCTGCCGCATCCAGTTCGTTCTGGATGCACCGGATGAGGCCCCACGTTTCCTCGCTGACCTGTCCGGCCAGCACGCCCAGCGCCAGCCGGGCATCCCTGATCTTGTCGGCCACCATGGTCATGCCTCCGTGGCGGGCGGGGCGTCGGCCCCGTTTGTGGTGGTTGTGATGGGGAACCGTGCGACAAGCACGGCAAGCTGCTCCTGAATCTTGCGCCGCGTGCTGGTGGTGTCCGGGTCTTCCAGCAGCAGGATGCGGCAGAGCTGGGCCGTGGCCTTGCGTTCGGCCTCGTAGGGTGTCGGCAGGTCGATGGGCGGCCACGGCGTCACGCGGCGATTGCGCGCCTTCTCCGTGGTCCTCCAGATGGTGGCGTTCAACTGCTGGCCAGAGCGGACCACGTGCCCCTCGTCTTCCAGCCACCGCACGTACCGACCCACGGTGGACCGTTCCACGCGGGCGATCTGCGCGATGTCCACCAACTGCCACCCGCGCGGTTGAATACGGATGGCCCGCCACATGCGCTCGTAGCTCTCTCCGTTACGGCTGGGTTCCTTGCCCGGCACGAAACGAAACAGGCCCCGGTCCGCCTTCTCCACTTCGCCCCGCGCCATGAGGGTATGCAGCCGCCTGCGCAGCAACTGGCGTTGACTTTCCGTCGTCAGGCCAAGGGCTTCGGCAAGCTGCGGCACGTCCACCACGTTGTCGGGAGTGGGGCAGAAGGTGCGCAGGGCGGCACGCAGGGCGTCCATGGCTTCGGTGCGCATGGGGCTACCTCCGCCCGGCGGGCAGCGCCGCCTTGACGAGGGCCGCATCCACCGTGCCGGTGTTCTTGGCGCGGGCGGCGGATTCCACCGACAGCAGCAGGTTGTGAACCCTGCGGAAGTTGCCCCTGGCCTGCTTGTGGATGAGCGCGGCGGCGTCGGTGGTCAGGGAAAGGTCGGCCCCCTCCATGGCGTACATGGCCACGTCCTGCGTGCTGATGCCGGTGAAGGCCACCCGGTATTCGTCGGGAATGCGGTCGTCGATGCGGCTGCGCTGCGACAGTTTGCCGGGGAGGTGCTGTTCGCCGATGAGCACCACCGGGCAGCCGGACATGTCGTGGATGTCGCGCAGGTCTTCAAGGCGGCGCAGATCCAGCCGGTCGGCCTCGTCCACGTAGATGGTCACGGGTTCGGCATCGAGGGCGCGCAGGATTTCGGCGCGGCAGCGGTGCGCGCCGTGGGGCCGCGCCTCCATCAGTTCCCAGCACAGTTCCTGAAGGAAGGCGTGCTGGGTCATGCCCTCCAGCACCCGCAGAAAGGCCCCGCCGTGCTGGGCGTACATGCTGTGCGCGGCAATGGTCTTGCCCACGCCCGCCTCGCCCCACACCGCCACCATGCCGGGGCGGCCACGTTCAGTGTCTTCCGCCTGCCGCAAGGCCCGGCGCAGGCGCGCCACGTTGTCCGTTTCGATGAAGATGCCCTTTTTCATGATGCGCGAGCCTCCATGGCCGCCATGCGCGCAATCAGGCGGCGTTGCTGTTCGTAGCGGGGCAGGGCCACCTCAAGGTATTCGTCCGACTGCTCGTACTCGGCCTTGAAGGCGGCGTCGGCCTCGGTCAGGGGCAGGCCCTGAACCTCGGAAATCTGGAAAAGGAACTCGTAGCGGTCGAGCTGCGAGGCGAAGAACGAGGGGGCCTCGTAGGCCGGGCGGGCCGCCATGCGGGCGCGGTGTTCAGCCAGCATGGCGTCGTGGGCGCGGCGCTCGTCGTCGGTGATGGTGGGGATGGGTAGTTCGCGGCGGGCGGGGGCCGGGATGGCACGTTCGCCTTCGGGCAGCGCCGCAGGGGCATCGCTGGCCAGTTGCGCCATGCGCTGCCGGTGTTCGGGAATGATCACCGCATCCAGCAGCGCCCGCGAACTGGCCCCGGCCAGCTTCTCCTGCTCGCGCCGGATGGCGAGGGCGTCGGCAAGCTGTTCGCGGTGTTCGCCTTCGCCCAGGTAGTAGGCAGCGGGATGCAGGGTTTGCATCTCGCGCGCCTCGGCAAGGAAACGACCGTCGGTGGCGTACACCAGCACGCTCTGCGGGCGCTGGTCGTCGTAGCGCACCACGACCGCGTGCTTCTTGCCGTACAGTTCCGGCGCGAAGTAGCGGCGGCCAAGCAGGCGCACCGTGCCGCCCCGGTCGATTTCCCGCACCTCGCGCGAGAGCATCCACAGGTTCAGCCGGTTCAGGTCATCGGCTGTCAGGCCCGGCCCGCGCCCGGCGCTAAAAATTTCGTGCGGGGTGCGCCCGGCAAGGTGGCCGCGCTGCGGACGCAGCACGTAGGCATCGAAGAAATGGGCGATGGCCGCGTGCGTTTCCTGCACTGTCAGCGGGCGTCCGCCGAGGGCGTCGTACAGCTTGCGGTGCATCGCCTCGCCCCGGTGCATGCGGGCGGGCTTGGTGTCGATGCTGCGGCCCGTGTACGAGGGCACCCAGTTTTCCAGTTCGTGAAAGGTGCCGAAGAATCGTTCGATGGGCTTGGACTGGCCGTGGTAGGCCCATGCGTGGATCACCTGCACGCCCAGGTCTTCGTACAGGCCCACGATCCCGGCCTGCCGGAAGTCGGCGCAGCCCTTGAAGTGCTTGGCGCGGAACGCCTTGCCGTTGTCGAGGTAGGCGATGCGCGGCACCTTGCCGAGGCGGATGCAGGCCCGCCGCAGGGCGGCGCTGATGCTGGCCGTGTTCTCGGTGGGCATCAGTTCCCACCCCAGCGGGTAGTTGCTGGCCCCGTCGAACCACAGCACCATGGTCATGCGGCAGGGCTTGCCCGTGTCCGGATTGGTCGTCTCGAAGTTCAGGGTGTGGCCGTCGGCGATGAGGATGTCGCCCACCTCCACCAGCCCCCAGTTGCGCTCGAACCAGATGGCGGCCTTGTCGTTCCACGCCTTCTTGCCCTCGCGGATGAAGGTCCATTCCGCATGGCAGTCGCCCATGTACTGGTTCAGGAAGCGCCGGATGGTGGCAGGCGATGGCACGTGCAACCCCTCGGCCTTGCACAGGCCGGTTACCTGATTGCACACGTAGCTGATGGCCGGGTTGTTGATGTGCAGCGCCTTGCCGAGGATGATCTGGCGGTGCCGCTCGGTAAGCAGCGACTTGCCCCGGTGGGCAAGGCCGCGCTTGTCCGCAATGGCCATCAGGTCGCCCGCGCGGCGCTGCTGCACCTTCCAGCGTTCCAGCGTTTTCCAGCTTGTCTTGCTCACCTTCTGCAACAGTTCGGGCCATGCCCCGCCCTCGTAGGCCGCCATGAAGTCGGCGCGGGCCTGCACGGTAGTGCCGTGCTTGCGCAGCCACCCCATGTACAGCCGTACAAGGTCCGACCGGGCAAGCGCCAAGGCGCGGCGCGTTGCATCCATGGGGGACAACTCGTTCACCGGCACCGGGGCGTAGTCCTGCTCGGCGGTCGCTATCTCGCGCAGTTCCGCCGACCGGATGGCGAGGGCCGTATCTTCGGGCATGGACGCAATGAGCCATTCGTTGCCACCGCCGCGCCCTTGGCGCTTGCGGGAATCCCACCCTTCGCGCTCTGCACGGCGGTTCACCGAAGTGTGTGTGCTCAACCCCAAGAGGCGAATTAGTTCTTGGGTGGCGTATGCCTCTTTGATCGTCTTCATATCTGCCGCCGTGGTGCTGCTGGTTCCGCTGCCTTGTGGCCCTAGTTGAATCTGTAGGTGCTCGTTTCCACGGTGCGCATATTGTTGATGTAGACCGTGACGCGGTATGAGCCGAAAGGGAGATTGTTGGCCGGTTGGCCACCAGGATAGAAGACCTGCATAATGGCATCCTCTGCGGTGACGGCCACGCCTTCGGGAATGAACCTGCTGATTCTGTCGGTAGCCATGTCCATGTTCACGGCCTCAACGCAATACCGGCTCATCACAGTGCCCTCTGTACAGCGGAAAAGATAAAGGACTGACTACACAACACTTGTTCCGAGTAGGTGTTTGCCACGGCCTCTCGTTCGTCGCGTGTCGTTGCCTCGGACACGCCTGGAACAACCCACATACGGTTGTCATGGATTCCCAATGCAGTTTCCCGAATGGCCCTCACCAGATGGTGTCGGGTGCCGCGAAACAACGGCATCGTTCCTCGGGGGCATCGCGCGCCGACCTGAATCTGTCCGTTGGGCCAGCAGTAGGCCACATATTCTGTCGCCATCACGCCACCTTGCCTTCTTCATGCGTGGTGTCCTGCGCCACAACGTGTTCGGACCGGGGGTCAAACAGATACCGCTCCGGCACACCGGCAGCCCGCAGGGCGTCAAGCACCCGCTGTGAGTGCGAGTTGCCTTGCAGCACTTTCAGGACAGCTTGGTGGGAAATGCCCAGGTCCGCCGCGAGGCGCTTGGCGTTGGTGTTGTTGCGGTCCAGCGCCTCGCGGATCCGGAAGCGCATCCGCGCCCGGCGCGCCCCGCAAATCTGTCGCTGCTCCAGATTCATCATATTTCGTCCTCCAGCATTTTCTTGTGCTTACGTGCCTTCTTCTCTTGCAGGCACGCCCGGCCATAATCCCGCAGCTTCCGGTCTTCGTCGGTCATCACGTCCAGTCCCATCGTGCGCAAAATTACGCGCAACGGCCCGGCGTCTCCGGTCGCCTTGCAAACCACCACCACCGCCATAAGCGAGGGGGTGTGGTCGCGGTCACCGGGGGCCACCCACTTGTCCAGCATGTCCTTGCTGATCCCCTTCGAGTTGCCTGCCGTCAGGCGCAGGGAACCGGAGCGGGCAATGGCGTTGATGCGGTCCACAAGGAGCTTGCGTCCGTCCTCGTCCTGCCCGACGGCGCGATTCAGCGCCGCGCGCACGTTGGCCACAAGGCCCGCCAGCGCGGCGTCGTCTTCGCGATCATCGAAAAGGGAGCACTGCCGCATGTTCGCCGTCCAAAATTCGGGTTCTGGAATGAGCAGACCGTCCAATCAATAGTGGTCTACTGCCGTTGACCCATGACACTGGGGCGGGTAGGTTGGGCTTGCTAGGATTGTGTGCAACCTCCGCACTCCTGTTCTTGTATATTTTTAAGCGGTGGTCAATCAAAAATGCACGCACATGTTAAAAATAAACAAAAAGCACTCGAAAATTCACAAAATCAAGTGCTTATAAATGCGCACAAACGCACAAGTTTGCGCACATGTTTCCTAGGGGAAGACGTGCATGGACACCAACACAATTGCCGCCCGGATTGCCCAAGTACGGGGCAACATGCCAAGAGCGGAATTTGCCCGCCGCATAGACATCAACGCCAACACGCTGCGGAGCTATGAAAGCGGTGCGTCCCTGCCGAATTCAGATGTAATATTGAGGGTATGTAGAGCATTTTCCATCTCAACCCACTGGCTCATAACAGGCGAGGGTGAGATGGCGCTCCCCAAGGGTGTGGCCAGCGTTGTTTACGACCACGCTGTCGCGCCAGCATCTCAGGAGGGGGCAGCAAGCATACCGCCTGCGCCGGAGACTCTCGTCTGCGCTGACTGCGAATTGGTCATGGTGCCAATGGTCGAAGCCCGGCTATCCGCCGGGAACGGCTCTTTCGAGGTGGGAGAAGACGTGGAACGGCGCTACGCCTTCCGCACAGACTTCCTGCTGCGTAAGGGCGTACCGTCTAGCATGGTGCTCATGCGCGTCGATGGCGACAGCATGGAACCTTACGTGCTGAACGGCGACGTGGTGTTGATCGACCAGAGCCAGCGCGAAACGCGCCCAGGGAAGATCTACGCCGTCGGCGTCGAAGACATGGTGTATCTCAAGGTCGTGAATGCCGCGCCCGGCAAGCTCGTCCTGACGAGCCACAACGCGGCCTATCCGCCGCTGGAGGTTGATGCGCGCGGCGACCTCGCCGACGGCATCCGCATCATCGGGCGTGCCGTGTGGGTTGGCCGCGAACTGAATTGACCCGCTGCGACACAAGACGTAAAAAAGCCCCGGAAATTTGCGCTGTTTTCTGCGCAAACTCCGGGGCATCTTGTTCTCAAGTTCGGCGACAATCGTAGCCGCTGACGGGCGGTTGTTCTCAACTCATCATCAGCCCCGCCAACGCAGAGCGCCACCGCCCGTTTCCCCGCGTCGTTCCTGCATTCTTCTCGCATTCTACCGATTCGATCTAGGCCCAACGCCCTTTCTCATCTGTCTAGCCCCCCTATACTCCGCCAGCCCCGCCATGAACGTGGACACCTTTGCCACGGGGGCGAAGGAAGGATCAATGCCGTGACGTACGGCCAGCGCCTCCGGTCGTGCGTAGGACAGCACGGTGACGCCTTCAGCCTCACGCACCAGCATGCGCAACGGCAGGTCCATGGCGATGGCCGGAGCTTCAAGCATCAGCAGCGTGCCCACTGCGGGGTTTCCGAACGTCACCACCCGCGTGGCAGGCATGCGCAGCCCAGCTCTTTCCGCGTTGGCCGCATGGTCCACGGTGCAGAACACAGGCTCGTTCATGTCGTCCAGAGTTCTCAGCAAACGCTCGCAAACCTCCGGAACCGTTCCCTGACAGGTCACGCAAACCACCCCGTCGCTTCTCGCTTCCATCATAGCTCCTCCTTTCTTCCGAACGGTTGCTCGCAGGAACCGACACGATATGCCCACTGCGCATCCTCGAGATTTCCGTTCCCGACATCCGGCGCGCCCGATACAGGCAGATATCATCACCCTACGCCCTTTCCCTCGCGCGTGAAACGGTACATGGCGCCTCTGTCCCGCCTCGCCGCCCGTGTTGCGCTGCCGCCCCAGCCCGATGCGCCTTTTTTTCGCACATGCTTGTTGACAAGTCCCCGCCAAACAGGGTAGCTCTCCCTCCGCACGAGGGAACGGCGGTTTCGCCGCACCGCGTGCCGCCCGAAAGGGCGGGAGTAACTCAGTGGTAGAGTGCAACCTTGCCAAGGTTGAAGTCGCGGGTTCAAATCCCGTCTCCCGCTCCAAAATTTCGCCCAACATGGGCACGGAAGGCCGCCGCAAGGCGGCCTTTGTCGTTTCCGACGGCGGACAGGCACTGACAGACGCCTCACGACGACACGCGACCTCTCTGCCCGATCCATCCAACCTGTCTCAATCAAGCCCGGCCCAACCCCGCCCTGCCCGCCCACCCCGATCAGACAGGCCCGGCTCAAGCCAGGCAGACACGGCTCCAGCATGGTGGACCTTTCTGGTCACGGTCAATCCTTCTCCGCCCCACATGGAGCGCATCCTTCTGCGTGCAACAGCATCGCACGCAGTTGCCGCAACCCGGCAAAGCGGTTGCTCACCGGTCGTTCCCGGCATATGCCGGAAACATCACCCCAGCCGCAGGACGCCCCATGCCCCGCATTGCCATCCGCCTTGCCACTCCGGACGACGCAGCCGCCATCCTCGCCGTGTTCCATGCCGCCATCCACGGCAAGGCCGCGTGCAGCTATGACACGGCGCAACTGTCCGCATGGTGCGCGGGCCGCACCGCAGAGCAGTTTCGCCGGGAACTCGAACTGGGCATGAACCCGTTTCTGGTGGCCGAGGCCCTGGTTGACGCCCCACTTGCGCCGCCAGTTGAGGACGCGCCAGGGGAACCACCGGGTGCAGCAACCTGCGGACCACGAAAACCCGCGCTCACCGCCGCGCCATCCCCCCCGCCTGCCCCGCCTGTTGTCGGCTTTGGCGCGCTGCGCGGCGACGAGGTGGCCTACCTGTACGCCGCGCCGCAAGCCCCGCCCGGCACCGGCACTGCGTTGCTGCGCGAACTGGAACGCCGCGCCGTGGAGCAGGGCTGGCCGGAACTGCGCCTGACGGCCTCGCTCAACGCCCTGGATTTCTACAAAGAGCACGGCTATCGCGAACTGCGCCGGGACATCCGGGTGATGTCCGTGGCGGGCGGCTTCGTGCGGCTGGTGGCCATAGAGGCGCGCAAGCGGCTCGACGAACGGAATGCGGCCCGTCCTGCCTGAAGAACTGCAACGAATGACGGGCGAACATGACGGCAGGCTTTCAACAGGCCGCCTGCATCTCCCACAGAAACAGGGCGCGGCGGTCGGCACGCATCAGAAAAAAAGAACGCCTGCGCGCAACATGATGTCGTCACGCGCAGGCGTCCTGCCCCACCATCCGCAACACGGGCCGGAACGCGGTGGCATTCCGGCCCGTGCGACATGCGTCAGGCAATCTTCAACGTGGCAAGCAGCGACCGAAGGGACGCGACCTGCGCCTCGGTTATCGGCAGCAGCGGCGGCGTGCAGTGCTCCTGCAGCTTCACGCCACGCAGCATCATGGCCTTTTTCACGGTGGGAATGAACGGCACACTGATATTGTAAAGTGACATCATGTCGTCGATATATCGCTGCATATCGCGCACCTTCTCCATGTCATCCGCCTCGCAGGCACGCGCCCACGCCGAGCACACTTCAGGAACAAGATTCGACAGGCCTCCAATGCATCCCGCACCGCCGGACATGATGTTGTGCGCGAAGTTGTTGTCGAACCCGCAATACACTTCAAAATCCGGAAATTCCGGGGTGACTGTGCGAATGATGGCGCTGGTGTGCCACATGTCCAGCACCGTATCCTTGATGCCCACGATGTTGGCATGCTTCCGGGCAAGGCGCAGCACCGTCTCCGGGGAAAGGGAATACCCCGTCCTGTCAGGGAAGTTGTACAGGTAGATTCTTGCCTCGGTATTGGCGGCAATGGCGCTGTAATATGCCTCGACGCTCTGCTCCGTCAGGGAAAAGTAGTATGGACTGATGATCATGACGCCATCGGCGCCTTTTTCCATTGCAAAGTTCGCAAGTTCCACACTTTCCGCAGGGTCCATCCGGCTGGTTCCGACCAGCAGGCGCGTACGTCCGGCTATGTGCCCCGCCGCAAGCTCGATGAGCCGCTTCTGTTGCGCCATGGACAGAGCAAAGAACTCGCCGGTGCTGCCCAGCACCACGATGCCGTCTATGCCCCCTTGTATCAGGTGGTCGTAAACCGCCTTGTTGCCGTCCACATCAATACCGCCGTCAACGGTTAACGCGGTCACCACGGGGGTCATGAACTGTGCCTTCATTGTCTGCCTACTCCCTCTCTAATGGATTGTATTTCTCAGGATGCCGATGGCATCTATCTCGCATTCCACAACGTCGCCGCTTTGCATGTAGCGCGGCGGATCAAAGCCCATGCCCACGCCTGACGGCGTGCCCGTGGCGATGATGTCGCCTGCCTCCAGGGTCATGCCCAGAGACAGTTCCGCCACCAGATGCGGGATGTCGACAAGGAAGCGCGAGGTACACGAATCCTGCCGAAGTTCACCATTCACCCGGCTGCGCACTCCCAGCAGCGGCGGAAAGGGCATGGACCCCGCATGCACGATGCACGGCCCCATCGCGGCGAACCCGTCCAGGCTCTTTCCCCTGAACCATTGACCATGTATCCGTTGCAGGGCGCGCGCCGAGACATCGTTGACGATGGTATAGCCAAAGATGTGCTCCGCCACGCGCTCCGGGGCAATGTCCCTGCCGCCTTTGCCCAGCACCACCGCCAGTTCGACCTCGTAGTCGAGTTGGACGTCCAGTTCCGCATGGGCCTCCAGCGGCTCGTCCGGGCCGGTCACGCGCAAGGCCCGCTTGGTGAAGAAGACCGGCCGTTCCGGCTCCGGGAATGTCGCGTCGAAATGCCGTATGGTTTCCTCAAGATGCGCGCGATAGTTGACTCCCACACATAGCATGTCGTGTAACGGGCGCATGATGGGGGCGCACAGGCGCGCATCGGCAAGCGGGATGATTGCGTGGGGTCGCCGCCTGCCTGTGCACACCTGCCCGAGAACGGCAAGTTGTTCTTCGGAAATGCCGCGAATGACGGCGTTCATGTCCGCGAAGTCGGCGTTGGCGCCACAGGCGGCCAGGTCAACCACGGCATCTCCCAGCAACAGGCCGGGGCGCGGCTCCTTGCCGACCTGCTGAAACGTGACGAAGCGCATGCCGGTTCCGCCCTCCCGAAGGTTCAGTTTTTGTATGGCATCCCTGCCTTGCGGGGCGGGAAAGGCGGCCCGGCCGGAACCGGGCCGCCATGCATGCCACCCCGGGCGTTGCTACACGTAGTTGCAGACGCGAGCTATGGCCATTTCGGTATAGCCGAGCGACTCGGCCTTGGTCTGCTTGCCGTTGGCCGTTTCCAGCAGCATCTCGAAAAACCTGTCCGTCAGGGACTCCATGCTTTCGGCGCCATAGATGACCGGGCTGGCGTTGAAGTCGATGTTGTCCTCCATGGCCGCGAAGGTCAGCTTGTTGCCGGTGACCTTGATCACCGGTACGATGGGGTTGCCGGTAGGCGTGCCCCGACCGGTGCTGAACACCACCACCTGACAGCCGCCCGCCACCATGCCCGCCACCGAGGAAGGATCATTTCCGGGGGTGTCCATGATCACCAACCCTTTCTCGGTAACCTGCTTGGCATAGTCGTAGACGGCGTTGATGACGCTGTGCCCGCCCTTGTGGATGCAGCCCAGCGATTTTTCTTCCAGCGTCGTCAGGCCACCGGCCTTGTTGCCCGGCGAGGGATTGCCCTCGCGCACTTCTTCGCCCACGAGCTTCAGGGCCTTCTCGTAGCGGTAGATGATCTCGTACAGGCGGTCCTTCACCTGCGTGTCCCTGGCCCTGCGGGCCAGGATGTGTTCCGCGCCGATGAGTTCGGTGGTTTCGCTGAGGATGGACGTACCGCCAAGCGCCACCAGCCGGTCGCTCAACTCCCCGATGAGCGGGTTGGCGGCAAGGCCGCTGGTCGGATCGCTGCCGCCGCATTCCGTGCCGAGAATCAGTTCGGAGAAGGGGAATTCCTCGCGGCGCAACAGGCTTGCGTCCTGGGCCATCTGCTTGGCCGCGCGCACGGCCCGCTCGATGGTCTTCAGGGTGCCGCCCTCCTGCTGAATGATGAAGGTGGTCATGGGCTTGTTGGTGCGCTCGCGAATGGCATCCACCACCAGATCCATCTGGCAGTTCTCGCAGCCCAGCGAAACGACAATCACGCCGTACACGTTGGGGTTTGCCGCGTAGCCCGCCATGACATCCATGGTGAACTGCTGGTCGCTGGCCACCTGCGAACAACCATTCTGGTTGTTGAAGGTGACCGCCCCGTTGACCTGCCCCGCGATGATGCGCGTGGTGTCCGAGGCGCACACGCTGGCCGGCAGGATGAGAATGTGGTTGCGGATGCCGACACGGCCATCCGGTCGCTTGTATCCCCAGAATGTCGCCATATCTGTCCTCCCGCCTTGCGGCGGCTAGATGTCGAGGTTTTCTCTCACGCCTTCCACGTTGTGCTCATGCACATGGCTGCCCACCCCGATGTCGCACAGGGCTTCGCCGATATGCTCGCCATACTTCGAGACCTTGGTCCCTTTGGTAATGCGCCGCCGGGCGACCTTGTGGTAGATGGTGATGTCATCGGCCGCCGTGAACCGCTCGGGATCTCCCGCCTTGGGCAGGTAGACCACCTCTTCGCCCTTCGAGATCGGCTCTATGGCGACGACCACATCGTCCCGTTCATCAATGAGTACTGCGTTGTTCATGCCTTGCTCCGTTCAATGTGCGTCCTGATTCGTTTCATGTATGAAGAATGCACGGTTATGCGGCTTCCCGCAGGGCTTGCGCAGGCGCGGAGGACGCAAGGGGAAATCTGGGGCTGCCAAAACGCTTCACCCACCAGTCGGTGATAAAGGGCACCACCAGTGCCGTCAGCACGGCAGAAGCGGCAACCTGGACCGTAGCCACCTCCACATAGGGTTGCCAGGTGGAGTCGATGAGCGCCACGGCCATGGGAACGGCGACCGCATTGCCCGCCGTGGACGCCACCGCCCATCCGGCATAGCCGGGACGCCGACTGATGAGGCGGTCGCACAGGACGATGAACGAACCGCCGACAAGGCAGCAGATGGCCCCAAGCAGGATGCCCTGGTATCCACCGGCCACGATGTTCCGCAGATTCATGCCGGCGCCAAGGCACATGCCCACGAAAGGAATCATGATGGCCCCCGCCGGCGCGATGAACGCGGAGAACTTCTTGTCCAGATTGCCCAGCAACATGCCCACAAGCACGGGACCGACCGCCGCCAGCAGCGCCAGCAGGGGAATATCCGCAAGGCCAGACGCGCCCAGCGCGATCAGGGTCAGGAAGGGGCCGTCGTTCAGCGCCAGAAGCGGCATGGCGCCAATGTCCGCGTCGTCGCCGTAGTTGCTGGCCAGCGCCAGGTACAGGCTGCCGTTGCTGTTCGTGACGGAACTGATGATGGAAAGCGTGGTCAGCCCCAGAATGCCTTCCATGCCGAAAATCTTGCCGACGGCAATGCCTATGGCCGCGCCGATGGCAAACTTGGAAAGCAGCAGCACGCCGCCGCGCTTGAGCACCGCGGGCATGGCCTTCAGGTGGAGAGTGGAACCAAGGCAGACAAGCTGGATCCCGATGGCGGTGGCTGCACCCACGCTTGAGAAGGTGGCCGTCGTCAACGACCCCAGCTTGAGAACCTCGGGAAAGAAGGTGTTCAGAACCGCCCCCAGCAGCATGGGGACAACCATCATCCCAGCTGGCACCCTGTTGAGAAAGTTCAAGATCATGAAACATTGCTCCTGATTGAGGATACGAATACCGCCCGGCTCGACGGCGGACGGGCATGGCCCCAGTCGATGCACCCCTATCCCTGCTGTTCGTATATACGAATTAAGTTCGCATTTACGAACCACATAGACACCGACTAGCATCCGTCGAAAAAAACTGTCAAGGACAAAAGCGCCATTTTCCAGCACGGCGCCACGCCCCCTTCCCTTCACCCACAGGAAACCGGAACCGCATGGATCAGCAGCACAGACCGACCGCACGCGTCCTTGATATTCTGGAGCGTCTCGCCACCGCCTCCGGCGGGTTCACACTTACGGAAATCGCTGCGGCCATCGATGCCCCCAAAAGCACCATCTCGCCGATCCTGCAAACCCTGCAACGCAGAAGGTTCGTCTCGCTCGGCAAGACCAGCGCAAAGTACTCGGTGGGGGTTGCCGCCTATGCCCTTGCCGCCAATTATCTCGACGCCAACCCGCTGCAACGCTTCGTGATGGACACCATGCGGCAGGTCGTGGACGGCTGCTCGGAGATATGCCAGCTGGGCGTTCTGGACAGGGGAGACGTGCTGTACATCGGCAAGGTGGATTCGCCCGAGCCAATCCGGCTGGTCTCGCACGTGGGCAAGCGCCTGCCAGCTCCATGCACCGCGCTGGGCAAGGCCCTGCTGTGCGACCACAGCCCGGAAATGCTGCGGGGCCTGTACCCCGACGGGCTGCCCGTGCTCACCCCTCGGGGAATCAGCGACATGAATCGGTTCGTGGAATTGCTGGGGACCGTGCGTGACGGAGATTTCGCGACGGACGACGGGGAATCGGCGGAGCATGTGATGTGCTTCGCCCTGCCCTTGCGCAAGCACGGCGTGATCAACGCGGCGCTCAGCGTATCCTTTCCCGTGTTTCGCAATACGCCGGAAAAGCGCACGCTCATTACCGAGCACCTGCGCCTTGCCCAGCGCAGGATTCAGGAGGCCATGGACGAGCGCAACGAAGGACTGAGCCCGCCGCAGGACTGATCGGCGACAATGCGGCGCGAATGCGTGCTTACCGCCGCCTCGCTTGCGCTGCCTGCCCGCATGAGGCATGAACTCCGGACGCGCAGCCAAAGCCGGGCCCATTGCCCGCGCGGCGAACCGGATCCTGCCCGGCGTTTCGCCCCGGCGCGCACCGCAACGGCAGGCTTACCGCACACCGGATCGCACCGGGTCACACTGGCTCGTACAAGGACAGCCCATGACCGAACAACAGGACACCCCACGGCCGGACACCCCGGCCCCCCATAGCACCGAATCCGCACCCGCGTCGGAATCACATGCCGCCGAACTGGAGCGCCTGCTGGCCACGGCGCGCGAACGCTACGAAGTAGGTTTCGAAACCCTCACCGTGGACGACGCGCCGCTGGAAATCCTGCAAATCCGCAACATGACCGGCCACCTCGACCGGCTCATCGCCACCAATGCCATCAAGGATCCCCTGCGCGACCTGCCCCTGTGGGCCAAGATATGGCCTGCCTCGTTCCTGCTGGGGCGCTTTCTGCGCAAGCTGGACCCGGCGGGCAAGAGCCTGCTGGAAGTGGGCGCGGGATGCGGCGTCACCGGGCTCATCGCCGCCCGCTACGGCTTTGCCCGCGTGACCATCACCGACGTCAACGCCGACGCCCTGCTCTTCGCGCGCATCAACGTGCTGCGCAACGGCCTGGCCGACCGGGTGGAGGTGCGCCGTTGCGACATCACCGCCGCACGTCTCGACGCCCGCTACGACGTAATCGCCGGGGCCGAAATCCTGTATCTGGAAGACCTGCACCGTCCGCTGGCCAAGTTCCTTGCCCGCCACGTGGCCCCCGGCGGTCAGGCCATGCTGTGCACCGACAAGCGCCGCAAGGCCGCCCACTTCCTGAAGCTGGCCGGGCGCGACTTCGACGTGGCAGAGCAGCCCGTGGGCATCAAGTCCACCGGCGACGACGGGCAGGAAGAACGCCGCCTGTTCCTGGTGCACCGGCTTACCCCCAAGCGCACGGGCGCTGCCCCCGCCTCCCCCGCGTAGCCAAAGCCGCCAACCGGATCACCAGTCGGCCCGCATCCGCAACCTCGACCCTTTCACGGACCATCGCATGATCAAGCTCTCTCCCTGCCCCAAGGGCTATACCCGGGACCAGGACAAGGCCACCTCGCCCGTGGAAACCGTGCGCCGCGTGCGCCAGCGCCTTGCCAGCCTCGATGTGGACATCCTGGCCGAAACGCGCCGCGTGGACGTGGACCGGCTGGGCATCCCCGTGTTTCTCAGCATGTGCGGCGATGACGCCAGGCGCGTCATGCCCACCCGCAAGCAGATGGGCAAGGGCGCGTCCGTGGAGCAGGCCGAGGCATCGGCCCTGATGGAACTGATGGAGCGCTACGGCTTCTTCACCTTCTGGCGCGACATGCCCGGCATGGTCGAGGCCACCTGGAGCGAGGCGCAGGCCCGCTTCGGCGACGCGCTGCTGCCGGTGGAGGAAATCGCCAAGTCCGTGCACGACCCCATCGCCCCGCAAGACGCCGTGCGCGCCCTGGACCTGATCCGCTGGAAGTTCTTCCCCGCCACCGTCATCCCGCGCCACGGCAGCGAAGGCCGCGAGGTGTGGTTGCCGCTGGACTGGTTCAAGAAGCTGGGCGAGTTCAACGGCTCGTCGGCGGGCAACACCGAAGAGGAATCCATCCTCCAGGGCGCCTGCGAACTGGTGGAGCGCCACGTGTGCTGCGTCATCGACCAGACCATGCCCGAACTGCCCACCATCGACATCTCGCCCGAAGCCACTGCCGACGACGCCGTGCTGCGCGACCTGCTGGACCGCTTTGCCCGGCACGGCGTGCAGGTGGTGCTGAAGGACTTTTCCCTCGGCCTGCCCGTGCCCACCGTGGGCGCGGTGGCCTGGGACCCGGCCACCTTCCCGATGCGTTCCGAAATCGTCTACACCGCAGGCACCGCCGCCACCCCGATCAAGGCCGCCGTGCGCGCCCTGACCGAAATCGCCCAGCTCGCGGGCGACTTCATCACCGGGGCCTGCTACGAGGCATCGGGCCTGCCCAAGTACGAACGGCTGGAAGACATCGAATGGCTGCGGCGCGGCCCCGTGGCGCCGCTGTCCTCGCTGCCCACGGTGGAAGCCGACGACATCCTGCGCGAACTGACCACCCTCTCCGACGGCCTCGCGCGGCAGGGCTACACCCTGTTGTCCATCTCCACCAAAAACCCCGACGTAGGCGTGCCCACCCACTACAACATCGTGCCGGGGTTCCGCTTTCGCGAGCGGGACAAGAACGCCTCCATCGGCCTGTTCGTGGGCCGCATCCTGAGCGAGGAGGCCGACGCCGAAACCGCCCTGCGCGGCCTTGAGGTGCTGGCGGACCTGTACCCCGGCGCGCACTTCGTGCCGTTTTTCCGGGGCATGCTGGCCCTGCGCGCCGAAGCCCTGGATGAAGCACGCCACTGGTTCGAAACCAGCGAACCCCTGCAACCCGACGCCGATGCGCGCGGCCTTGCCGCCTTCTACGGCGCCTACGTGCACACCCTGACCCAGGACTGGGCCGCCGCCCTGCCCGGCCTGGACCGCGCCGTGGCCGCCTGCCCGGAAATGAAGGAATACTTCAACCTGCGCGGCGTGTGCCACTTCAAGCTGGGCGACTACGCCAAGGCCGCCGCCAACTTCGAAAGCGTGCTGCGCCTGGACAAGGGGTCCGTCATCGACCTCGCCAACCTGGGGCTGTGCCACAAGTTCCTTGGCGATGCCGATACCGCAGCCCACCTGCTGGAAGCCGCCCTGGAAATCGATCCCTCCCTCGACTTCGCCCGCACCCATCTCAACGAACTGCGAGCATCCTAAGAGTTGAGATGGAAAGGAATACGAAGAACTAATCGGGGGAGGGAACCTTTTGGAAAAGGTTCCCTCCCCCGGACCCCCACCCTCCCAAACTTTTTAATTGGGGGAAGTTCGGGGACAAAATGACGCAACGCCAAACGTCAAAACCTGAACGGGGAGAACGCGAATCGCGTTCTCCCCGTTTTATTTTCTCACCGTACAGGGGGTGCAGGGGACGGCAGCCGTTATGCGAGTCTTCGAGCATTACGGATGGCGATCGCAACGCGCGTTAGCCCCCTGCCCGCCGGAGGCTTATAAAAAAGCAGCCAGCCCCTAAACGCCACTGGCGTACAAAAAACCGAGAGCCCGCTACGCGGCAGGCCCACTGGCCTGCTGGTCGCGTTCGCGGATTTCGGCACGCTTGATCTTGCCGCTGATGGTCTTGGGCAATTCGGCCACGTAGTCGATGATACGCGGGTACTTGTACGGCGCGGTCACCTTCTTCACGTGGTCCTGAAGCTCCTTGGTCAGTGCGTCCGACCCGGTGTAGCCTGCGGCCAGCACCACGGTGGCCTTCACGGCCTGGCCGCGCAGCGGGTCGGGCACGCCGGTCACGGCGGCCTCCACCACGGCGGGGTGGGCCACGAGGGCGCTTTCCACCTCGAACGGTCCGATGCGGTAGCCGGAGCTCTTGATCAGGTCATCCACGCGGCCCAGGAACCAGTAGTAACCATCCTCGTCCATCCAGGCCTTGTCACCGGTATGGTAGTAGCCGCCGAACATGACCGAGGCGGTCTTTTCCGGCTCTTCCAGATAGCCCCGGAACAGCCCCACGGGCAGCCCCTCGGCCACGCGCACGCAGATTTCGCCTTCCTCGCCAGGGGGGCAGACGTTGCCTGCGGCATCCTGCAGCACCACGTCCCAGCCGGGCATGGGGCGGCCGATGGACCCCGCCTTGGGGGCCATGCACGGCAGCGTGGCGATTTGCAGGGTGGTTTCGGTCTGGCCGTAGCCTTCGTGGATTTCAAGGCCGGTGGCGGCCTTCCAGTCGTGGAAAACGCTGTCGTTCAGCAGTTCGCCCGCCGTGGTGCAGTGGCGCAGCCTGGACAGGTCGTAGGCGGACAGGTCCTGCCGGACCAGAAAACGGTACACGGTGGGCGGCGCGCAGAAGGTGGTCACGGCATTGTCGGCCAATACGCCCAGCAACGCCGCCGGGTCGAACTTGCCCCGGAAGTCGTAGACGAACACCGAGGCCCCGGCCATCCACTGGCCGTAGAACTTGCCCCACACGGCCTTGCCCCAGCCAGTGTCGGCCAGGGTCAGGTGCAGGTCGCCGGGCACCAGGTCGTGCCAGTACATGCCGGTCAGCAGGTGCCCCAGCGGGTAGGTGTGCACGTGCTCCACCATCTTGGGCATGCCCGTGGTGCCGGACGAAAAGAAGATCAGCAACGGCTCTTCGCCGCCCGCGAACTCCAGCGGGCTTTCCGGGCGTGGGAACCGGGCCTCCGCCGGGGTGAAGATGGTGTCGTAGTCCACCCAGCCGCGCGGCAGCCCGTCGCCGCCAACCTGCACGCACACGGCAAGGCCGGGACAGTCGGGCCGGGCGGCCTCCACGCGATCGGTGATGGAGTGATCGACGATGACGCACCGGGTCCTGGCGCGCTCCACGCGGAACACGATGTCCTTGGGGGTGAGCTGCGCCGGAGCGGGAATGGCCACCGCGCCAAGACGATGCAGGGCCAGCATGGACACCCAGAACTCGATGCGCCGGTACAGCACCAGCATCACCCGGTCGCCCTTGCGGATGCCCTGCAGGCGCAAGGCATTGGCCAGCTTGGCCGAGGCCTCGGCCATCCAGGCGAAGGTGTAGTCGCGCCGCACGCCCGCATCATCCACGTGGGCGATGCACAACCGGGCGGGGTCAGCCGCCGCGATGGGGTCCAGCACGTCGAAGGCGAAATTGAAGGTGTCCGGGGCGTCGATGTGGAACGTGGCGCAGAAGTCCTTGTAATCCCTGGCGGTGAATTTTGTCGTGTAGGTCATGGGTGCATTCCTGCGAAGCAGTCCCTTGCGGGCTTGTTGACTGATGGCGTGTACGGCGCGCCCCCCATATTGGCGGCGGGGGCTTTTTCCTGCGGCGTAATCGTGGAGGGCTGGCAGACTTCAAACATCAAGCCGCGTCTGCGCCGACTCCCGGGAACCGCCGGATGGTGAGACTTTTCGTTTGCTGGCAAGGGGGGCCAGCAGGCAAAAACGCACCAGGGCGGCCCTAAGGGCGTGTTTGCAAACCAGTCTTTTGTTCGCTGGCGAGGAAAACAAGCCTGCCATGAAGGAACATACTCTTCTCGTATTTGACTGAAATGGCAGGCGAAGTTTGACGAAGCCAGCGGGCAAAAGGACTGTTTGCACACACGCCCTAGCTAATTACGTCGAGGAATACCGCGTCCGCGCCGTCAAGGCCGCGCAGGGCGTGCGGGATGCGCGAACTGAAGTACAGGCTGTCGCCCGCGCCCAGAACGTGCCGCGCGTCGTTCAGCCATATCTCCAGGCGGCCTTCCAGAATGTAGATGAATTCCTGGCCCCGGTGATAGTTGAACACCAGGTCCTTTTCTTCCTTGGGCGGCACGCGCACCAGAAACGGCTCCATGCGCCGGTTGGTGAAGCGCGAGGCCAGGTTCCAGTAGTCGTAGTCCTTGCGGCGCTGCACCGAAAGGCCTTCGCCCTTGCGCACCAGACTGTAGCCGTGCAGATGGGCATCGCCGCCGGAGATCAGCGCGGTCAGGTCCACGCCGCATTCACGGGCCACGTCGGTGAGAAAGCTCACCGGTATCTCCACCTCGCCGGTTTCGAAGCGGGCCACGTCTGCCTCGGCAACGCCCACCTTGGCCGCCAGTTCCTGCCGCGAAAAGCCGCAGGCGTCGCGCAGCCCGGCCAGGCGCGGCGCGATATCCTTGTAGGGCGGTTCCTGCATTGTCCGGTCCTCCTGTTGTGCTCCCACGCCACCGCACATTGCAGTGACGCTCTCGATCGCTGGGGGAAGCTTTGCGATACCCCAGCGTGCCGTAAAAGAAAAGGCCGCTATGCCAATGGCATCCGCAGGCTGGCGGTCTGGCCCCTGGCAAACGAAAGGCGGCGCGAACCGGGGAGGTCCGCGCCGCCGCAATGGCATACGCCTTGCCGACCGCGTACGCGGCGGCCCCCCCATGGTCAGGGGTAGGTAATTCGACCGTTGCGTTCGATGAGCGACAGCGTGTTGGTGACCTGACGGCCCAACGGCGTTTCGCGGCTCATTTCGCGCTCGATGGAGGTGATGCCCTTCAGCACCGTGGAGTGGCGGCGGCTGAACCGGTCGCCGATCTCCTTCAGCGAAAGGTCGGTGTGCTTGCGGGCCAGGTAGAACACGGAGTTGCGGGCAACCACGTATTCACGCTTGCGGCTGCGCGAATTGAGCTGCTTGGGCGAAATGCCGAAGCCTTCGCACACCTTGCGCACGATGCCCTCGAAGTCCATGACCACTTCCTGCTGGGCATAGTGGCCCAGCACTTCCCAGGCCATCTCCATGGAAATCTGGCGGTTCAGCAGCTTGGCCTTCAGCACCAGGTTGTGCAGGCAGCTTTCGATCTGGCGCACGTCGGTGCGGATGTGGTCGGCCAGCAGGTCGGTGACGTTGTCGGGCAGCATCACCTGGTGCAGGCGGGCCTTTTCGCACAGGATGCGACGGCGCGTTTCGAAGCCGGGCTTGTCGATGTGCGCGAGAAAGCCCGAGCAGAAGCGCGAAACCAGTTGGGTATCCAGGTTCTTGAGGTCACGCGCGGCGAACGAACTGGACAGCACCACGCGGCTGCCGCGCGACTTCAGCGCCTTCACCGTGGCCAGCACCTCGTCCTGCATGCGTTCCTTGCCTTGCAGGAAGTGGACATCCTCCAGCAACAGCACGTCCACGTCGCGGTAGCGGGCCTTGAAGCGGTCCACTTCCCGCGCCTTCAGGGCGGCGATGAGCCGGGTGGCGAATTCTTCGGCGGTCAGATACTCCACGCGCGGCGTGGCCCGGTTGCTGACGTCGCACAGGGCGCGGCCCACGGCCTGCATCAGGTGCGTCTTGCCAAGTCCCGGACCGGAGCTGAGGAACAGCGTATCGGCAGAAAGGGTCTCGCGGCAGATGCCGCGCGAGGCCGCGTAGGCCAGCTCGTTGTTGGGCCCCACCACGAACGAGTCGAACGAAAAGCGCCAGTTCAGGGCGCGATTCGGGGCGGGCATGTCCAGCGGCAGACCCAACTGCGAAATCTGGGCAGCGTGGGCGGAACGCGCGACGGCGCCTGATGCGGAGCGCACGGCACCGGCCTGCACGGCAGGGGAAATCTGGGCGGCGGGCACGGGCATGGCCTGCGCGCCGTCTGCCGCGTCCGGTACGGTGCCGGATGCGGAAGCACCCGCACGGCCCGTACGCGGCGAAAGGGTGCCCGCGCCATGCGGCGCGGCATCCACCACCACGGTGGGGGCACTGCCCAGCACGGTGGTGGCCGCCTGCACGATGTCATCCAGCAGCCGGTCGCGGACCCAGGCCGCAACGAATTCGTTGGGAGCCACCAGGCGCAGCACGTCGTCCTGAATCTCTGCCGCCAACGGCGAGATCCAGACCTTGAAGAGCCCCGGATTGAGACTCTTTTCTAGAATATTCTGAATTTGGCCCCAAATTGAAATCATGGTGCTTGGTTTACGGAGTTCGTGGCCGGGTTGCAATGGAGGAAAAGCGCCTGTCGTCATGCGGAACACGCGCCCTGTTTCCCAAGACTTTTTCCAAGCCAACATACTGTAATCACAGAATCTAACCACTCGATGGCGTCATTCCGCCGTTTTGCGCACACCTTGGCAGGCAAGACTTTCCACAGCTGGAAGCCCTTGTTTTCCACATCAACGAAAAAACTTTTCCACAGACACTTTCTTGCTTTTCGCTCAAAAATTGCCCGTGCATCTATTTTTTTCCACCACGGCACCTGACGCGTGAAACAAATTCACGGCACAGGGCACGCCCCGTCACCGTGCAGGCACGTACGGCGCGGTGTCCCGACAACGCGACAGGGCCACACCGTGCAGGCACGGCGGGAAACAACCCTGCCTCGGGCGCACCGGAGCCCTGTTAAATAATCTTTTCTTTCAGGATATTGCAGCGCAGGGCGCCCACAAGGTGCGTTTCCGCCCGCCTGTGC